>JBEPXB010000486.1:0-3109 GCA_041642135.1 Halobacteriales archaeon
CCTGGTGGGGAAGAACCCGCTCGCCCGCGAGCGCCACTGGTCGGAGATGAAGCGCGCGCTGCGCAAGTACGACCGCATGGGGATCGGCCCGCTCGACATCGCGCTGTGGGACCTCGCGGGCAAACTCTACGACGCGCCGATCCACGAACTGCTCGGCACCTATCGCGAGCGGCTCCCCGCCTACGCCTCGACGTACTTCGGGAGCGACACGGGACTGAACTCCCCCGAAGCGTACGCCGACTTCGCCGAGCGGTGTCTCGACCTCGGCTATCCGGCGTTCAAGATCCACCCCGTCGGCGGGCTCGACGACCGCGACGTCCGGGATGAGATCGAGGTGGTCCGTGCGGTCGGCGAGCGCGTCGGCGAGGAGATGGCCCTCATGCTCGACCCGGTCTGCGAGTACGAGACGTTCGCCGACGCGCTCCAGGTGGGGCGGGCCTGTGACGAGCAGGGGTTCTACTGGTACGAGGACCCGTACCGCGATGGCGGGAGTTCACAGCACGCCCACCGCAAACTCCGCCAGCGTCTCGACACCCCGCTGTTGATGACCGAACTCGTCCGGGGGCTGGAGCCACACGCCGACTTCGCCGCGACGGAGGCGACCGACTTCCTCCGCGCCGACCCCGAGTGGGACGGCGGTATTACCGGCGCGATCAAGATCGCCCGCGTGGCGGAGGGGTTCGGGCTCGACGTCGAGTACCACCTCGCCGGGCCGGCACAGCGGCACCTGATGGCGGCCACCCGGAACTCGAACTTCTACGAACTCGGGCTCGTCGGACCGTCCTCCGGTCCGCCGCACGCCGAACCACCGATCTACGACGGCTACACCGACCGGCTCGAGAGCGTCGACGACGACGGGACGTTCGGCGTCCCCGACGGTCCCGGGCTCGGCGTCGAGTACGACTGGGGCTACGTCGAGGCCAACGCCCTCGGCGGGCGGACCTACGAGTAGGACCTGCCGGGGGACCGTCGACACACGCTCGGACGCCGTCTCCGACACCCTTACTTGGGGGCCTTCCGACCGCGGCGCATGGAGGGACGGATCGAGGCGATACACCTCGCGAGCGAGGCGACGGAACCGGTGGAGTCCCGCGAGTCGGTCGAGGCCGTCGCGGGGAAGGGACTGCGCGGGGACCGCTACTTCGACGCCGAGGGCACGTTCTCGGACGCGGCCGAGGGTGGGAACGAACTCACGCTCGTCGAGCGCGAGGCGGTCGAGGCCATCGAGCGCGAAGCCGGGATCGAACTCGAACCGGGCGAACACCGGCGCAACCTCACGACGGCGGGCGTCGCGCTGAACCACCTCGTCGGCGAGCGGTTCCGCGTCGGCGACGTCGTCTGTCGGGGTGTCAGGCTCTGCGAGCCGTGTAACCACCTCGAGTCGCTCACGGCGGACGGGGTCGTCACCGCGCTGACCCACCGCGGCGGGCTCCGGGCCGACATAGAGGAAAGCGGGGAGATCCGAGTCGGCGACACCGTCGAACGGATCGAGTGAGGCGACGAGCCCGGGGGAGCGGGGGCTGGTCGATGCCAACAGCTATCAGGCGGCCCGTTGCACGCCAGCCCGTATGCCCGAATCGAAGTACCGACAGCTAGTGGCGGACATGATCGGCGGCGTCGGCTGGCGCGACCTGAGCGAGGGTCCCGAGCGCCGCGTCGAGGAACGCGACGTCGAGATAACCGACGTCGAGTGCGTCGTCGTCGAAGGGAACTTCCCGTGGAACCTCATCCGCGTGCACACCGATGCGGGCGTGATCGGGCTGGGCGAGGCGTTCCCCGGGCCGGCGAGCGAGTACGTCGAGTTCTTAGAACCCGGCCTGGTGGGGCAGAACCCGCTCGACGTCGACAGGCTGGTCGAGCACATGACACAGCTCCTCTCGGGGCTCGGCGGGTCGCTCGGCTACTCGCAGGCCGCGGTGAGCGGCATCGAGACCGCCTGCTGGGACATCGCCGGGAAGGTAACTGGATTACCGGTCTACCAGCTCCTCGGGGGTAAGTACCGCGACGACGTGACGATCTACGCCGACTGCCACGCGGGCGAGAACCTGGCGGCCGCCGCCGACGCCGAGCCCCGCGATATCTACACGCCCGAGTCGTACGCACGGGCCGCCGAGGCGGTCGTCGACGAGGGGTTCGACGCGCTGAAGTTCGACCTCGACGTGAAGGTCGAACCCGCGGACACCGCGACCCGCCGGCTCTCGACCGACGCCATCCAGCACAAGGTCGACATCGTGGAGGCAGTACGCGAAGCCATCGGCGACGAACCCACCCTCGGGTTCGACCTCCACTGGAACTTCTCGGTGGAGACGGCGACGAAGATCGCCCGGAAGGTCGAGCAGTACGACCTCGACTGGCTCGAGGACCCGGTACCGCCGGAGAACGTCGACGCTCACCGGAAGGTGACCGAGAGCACGAGCACGCCCATCCTCGCCGGGGAGAACGTTACCCGAGTAGAGGGGTTCGCGCCCTTCCTGACCGAGCAGGCGATCGACCTCGTGGCCCCGGACATCCAGAAGTGCGGCGGACTGCTCGAACTCCGGAAGATCGCCGCGCTCGCCGACGCCTTCGACGTCCCGGTCGCCCCGCACAACATCTCGAGTCCCATCGGGACGATGGCGAGCGTCCACGTCTGTGCGACGGTACCTGGCACGTTCGCGCTCGAGTGGCACGCCCGCGAGGTCGACTGGTGGGACGACCTCCACACCGGGAGCGACCCGCTCATCGAGGACGGCGTGATCGCGGTGCCCGAGGAGCCGGGACTCGGGATCGACCTCGACTACGACGTCGTGGCCGAGCACATGGCCCCCGGCCAGGAGCCGCTCGAGCCCGTCGGTTGAGAATGCAAGCATAGACCACTCCCCCTCGAGGACCCTTCGCTCACCGGAGGCGATCTGTCATGGACGACAGCGCACTCCGAGAGCGGAGCGAGGGCGAGATCGAATCGAGCGATTCCGACGCTGACGCCGAGGGCTGGCTCGAGGCCGCGGCCGGCGTGTGGCCGGCGTGGCTCGTCACGGTCGGGGCCATCGCCGTGGCCGTCTACTTCCATCTGACCGAGCGCATCTGGGAGACCGAGGCGGAGATCTTCGCCGTCGTCGCCGTGGCCGCG
>JBEPXB010000487.1:0-3108 GCA_041642135.1 Halobacteriales archaeon
CTCCCGTGATCGACCTGCTCGAGGGGCTCGAACCGCACGAGACGCTCGAGTCGCTCGTCGCGCGGGTGAAGCGCTCGCCGCGTGCCGAGCGGGCCGGGGCCATCGCCACGTTCACCGGCCGCGTCCGCGCGAAGGACGGCGAGGACGACACTCCCACCCAGTACCTCGAGTTCGAGAAGTACGAGGGGGTCGCCGAGGAGCGGATGCGCGACATCGAGGCCGAACTCGAGGAGCGCGAGGGCGTCCTCGACGTGGTGATGCACCACCGGACGGGCGTGATCCCGGACGGCGAGGACATCGTCTTCGTGGTGGTGCTCGCCGGCCACCGCCGGGAGGCGTTTCGGACCGTCGAGGACGGCATCGACCGGCTCAAGGAGGAGGTCCCGATCTTCAAGAAGGAGGTAACCGCCGAGGAGACGTTCTGGGTCCACGAGCGGGACTGACCGCCGCGCGCGGCGCGGGGATCACCGGGCGACAACGGCAAAAGTTGCCGATTAATGCCGCGTTAGGCCGGGGATCCAGTCGTTCTCACTGACTGAAATTTATCCCACAATACGCCCTCAGAATTCGTTGTGAAAGGTCTAATCACTTCTAGGCGCTTCGTGAAAGGTACTTTTCACGCCACTTTCGGGCCGAAATCTCCCGAATCGACGGCAAGGTTCGTCGCTTTATATGAGGGTCCGGGGGATAGGAACGAACGAGGTGTCACAGATGAGCGCGATACAGCAACCCTCCACCGAGACGACGCCCGACGACAAGGAAGGCCGCCTGCTCTCGTACCTGCGCGAGCGGGCCGCCGACGGCGAGGTCTACTTCAAGTCGAAGTTCATCGCCGACGACGTCGACCTCTCGCCCAAGGAGATCGGCGCCCTGATGGTCAAGCTCCGGGACTCCGCGACGGACCTGGAGATCGAGAAGTGGTCCTATACGTCCGCGACGACGTGGCGGGTCGAGGCCGCCTGACCCCGGCCGATCCGCCCGTCGGGTCCCCGCCCGACACCTCGTCGCCCTGAACCGCCCCGCGACGTCCCGGGGGAGTGGGGGTGTACCCCTCGCTCGCCGCGTCGCCCTCGAACCGTCCCCGAACCGCTCTCTCCCTGCCCGCCGCGCCCGTTCCCGGGTGCGGCTCCCTACCCCCACCATCGATACCGGGGGGTGGGTCGACCGCGTGTCCGGGGATTTATCCCCGCTCACCACTTCCCACCGGGTGATGGAGCCCCGCGAACGATCGACCGAGGGCCCACCGATAGCGGCGTTCGCGGAGGTGTTCAGCGTGGCCGAGACGCGCCACGACGGCGACCGCCTGGTGTACGTCGGCGAGCCGCTGGTCGGCCCGGACACGCTCGAACAGCGGGTGTGGCCGCTGTTCCGCGAGCACGGCTACGAGGTGCGACTCACGACGGTCACCCAGTCCCGGGCCGATCCCATCACGGGGCTCGAGATCGAGAACACGCGGCACGCGCTCGTCGCCGAACCGCGGACGGTCGGTCTCGACGGGATCCCCTGGCTGAACGTCGTCACCTTCCTCCTGACGGTCCTGACGACGCTGTTCGCCGGCACCGTCTGGTACTACGAACCCGTGCGGGAGCCGCTCGACCTGCTCGCCGGCTGGCCGTTCGCGCTCGCGGTGTTGGGCGTGCTCGGCGTCCACGAACTCGGCCACTACGCCCTCTCGCGCTACCACGACGTCGAGGCGAGCCTCCCCTACTTCATTCCCGTTCCGACGTTCATCGGTACGCTCGGGGCCGTCATCCGCATGAAGGGGCGGATCCCCGACCGCGAGGCCCTGTTCGACATCGGCGTCGCGGGGCCGCTCGCCGGGCTCGTCGCCACCGTCGTCGTCACGGTAGTCGGCCTCTATCTCCCGCCGATCGAGGTCCCACAGGCGGTGATCAACGACCCGAACGCCATCAACATCGAGTTCGGCTTCCCGCCGCTCCTGTTGCTGCTCTCGTGGCTGACCGGCCAGCCGCTCGGCTACGCCGACCCCACGGTCGCCGTGAACCCGGTCGTGTTCGGCGGCTGGATCGGGATGTTCGTCACCTTCCTCAACCTCATCCCCGTCGGCCAGCTCGACGGCGGCCACCTCGTCCGTGCGATGGCCGGCCGCCGCCAGGAGACCCTCGCCGCGCTCGTCCCGCTCGGGCTGTTCGGGCTCTCGGCGTACCTCTACTTCGTCCGTGGGATGGACCTCCGGGACTCCGTGCTCATCTGGACGTTCTGGGGGGTCATCGCGCTCGCGCTCGCCCGCGCCGGCCCCGTGACCCCCATCTACGACGAGCCGCTCGACCGCAAGCGGATGGCCGTCGGCGTCCTCACGTTCGTCCTCGGGGCGCTCTGTTTCACGCCGGTCCCGTTCGAACTCCTGAGCGCCTGAGCGACCCCCGGCAGCTCCTCGAAATGTCCCCGGCGAGGCCCGGGATCGCCCGGAGTCGACCCTGTTCTCCCTACTGCGGGTGACTCGTACGGTCGTGCGTAGTCCGTTACCGGCGCTAACCGACCCCGTCCGGGTGATCGCCGGTACATCGGTACGCACGACCGTATCAGCGGGCGACGGCGTTCCCCGGCCCGACCGGGGTCGTCCCGTCGGCCGCGACGAGGAACCGGTCGAGACGGACCCCCGCGCCGCGGTAGCCGACCTCGAGGGTGTGGGTCCCGCCGTCGAGGTGGAACGTCGCCGGCCCGTCGCCGTCGGGATCGCCGAGACGCTGCCACTCCCAGCCGCGGCTCGCCCGGAGGCGTTCCCAGGTCTGCCACCGGCCGCCGTCGACACGGACCCACAGCGAGTCCTGACTCCCGCGGTGGCCGCGGGCGGTGTGAACGCGGCCAAACACCCGGTAGCTCCCGGGGACGGCGTCGAACTCGAAGCGCACGATACCGCCCTCGACGGGGGGTTCGTCGTCGCTCTTCGCCCCCTCGACGACGATATATTTCTCGTCGGAGGCGTTCGGGTCGGACCCGACGGTGAACAGGTCGCCCACCGAGCCCTCCTGGGCCTCGAGCCAGACCTCGTCGACAGGGCGCTCCCCGGGAGCCGGTTCGAGCCGCCCGCCCGAGACCCGCCAGTTCCGCTCGGCGTCCTCGGGGAGCAGCCCCCCGGCGACCGCG
>JBEPXB010000488.1:0-3101 GCA_041642135.1 Halobacteriales archaeon
GGTGACGTGATAGCCCTCGTCATCGAGTCGTCCCAGGAGGGTCTCTATCTCGTCGTGGATCAGCGGCTCCCCGCCCGTGACGACGACGTGCTCGGCGTCGTGTGAATGAGCTTCGTCGACGAGGTCCTCGACGCCCATCCAGCCGTGTGTCGGCTCCCACGAGGTGTGGTAGGAGTCACAGAACCAGCACCGCAGGTTACACCCGGAGGTTCGAATGAATACGCTCGGCGTGCCAGCGAGCGTTCCCTCGCCCTGCAGCGAGTAGAACACCTCGTTGATCGGGAGGGCCCTCCCGCTCACCGACTCGGGCGTGTCGTACTGTGTTGCGTCTGCGTTGACGGGCATTACTCAGTAGCCCGCGCTGAGTTCGTTCGTCTCCGAGACCTCGACCGAGACGTCGGAGACGGTATCCGGGAACGCTTCGAGCATTCGCTGTTCGAGGACGACCGCCATCACCTCAGCCGTGGGTGGATGATCGAGGACGACCACGGCATCGCCGTCTCCGGATTCTTGGAACGCGTCGACGAGCGGGTCGCCTTCTTCGAGGAGGAACCGGTGGTCCCACTCGTCGATGATGCTCGTCACGTCGCCCTTGTCGACGACCCACCCCTCCTCGGTCAACTCGCCGGTCACGGAAACGGAGATCTCGTAGTTGTGGCCGTGCGGACGCGAGCACTTGCCTTCGTGGTGCTGGATGCGGTGCCCGGAGCTGATACGGATCGGGCGGTCACGACCGACGTGGAGGACACGCTCACCGACATCCAGAGTCAGCGATCGTGTGGAACGCCCTCTCGATATTCTCGAAGGCATACTCGGGTAATACTGAAAGAGTATACAAAGCTCGTCCGGTCCTGTCTCTTCCGGGCCGGACACCGAGAGGCGTCCCAGGATCCGCCTCAGACCGGTTCGCAGAGCGCCCACACGTCCGTCTCCGGGTCGAGACGGGACGGTTCGCTACCCCGTTCGGTGAGGATACCGGTGTGGTAGAGCATCGCCTTCAGCTGGAACACCGTCGGGGAGTGATAAACGGTACCCTCGGAGAGCGGTTCCGAACGGAGTTCACCGTCGGAGGTGAGCACCCGGCTCCTGACGGACCCGGTACCGCGGAGGAACAGCTCGACGGTGAACGACGGGTGGAGCTCGTGGAGGTACTCGACGAGGTCGACCAGCGACGGCTCGGGGATACCGTCCTCGTGCATCTGCTGGATCTCCTCGACCAAGAGCTTCGTGGCCGGGTAGTCGAAGACGACGCGCCTCGCGAGCTGGCCCCACGCTGGCGCGAGTTCGAGGAACCGCTTCCGGCTCCGGTACCACGTCTCGAACTCCTCCAGAGCCGCCTCGACGGAACCGTGCCGACGCTTCGCGAAACGCACCACCTCACGACCGAGTGGCGTCAGTTCGGTGCCGGTCGGACCGTCCTCGACGAGCCCGAGGAACCGCGCTCCACGGCGAGCGCTCTCGACCGCGTTGACCACCCGGTACTCGCTCAGGAGTGCGTCGGTCCCACCGCCCGCGTAGTGGGCCAGCGGATAGCCGAGGTAGTTCTTCGGGTGGTTCAGTCCGAAGGACTGGTCAGCGACCCCCTGTGCGCTCGCCTGGAACCGGATGGCGGTCGCCTCGTCGGTCGTCCGGTTGCCCACGATTCGGGGGACCTCCAGCGGCTCGACGGTCCCGTTCGTGTGGACGCCGAGGACGCCGACGTTCAGCTCGCGAGCGAGTGTCCGGTCGGTCCCCGTGATGACAGCTGCGGGGGCAGCGAGGTAGGCCGCGTTCGCCTCGTGGAGCCGGTCGTACGCCTGGACGATCCCTTTCTGTGTGTCGACGCCCGCATCGGTGTATCCCTTCGCCTCGATGGCGACTAACGGTGGTTCCTCGCCGAGACGTTCGACGGCGAGCCACTCCGGTTCGAGCGTCCTAACACCGACCAGGTCGGGGTAGCCACCACCGATTCTGACGTGGTTGAAGGGAGCGAGCTCCTCGCGAACTGACTCCTCGATACGCTCCCCCCTGAGCCAGTGCTCGGTCGAGAACTGTGTGTCGACGACCGCGTAGGTCTCTGAGTCGTCTTCGGGCGGGAACAGCTGCCGCTTGGCGTGAGCGAGGACGTGCGGTTCGGAGAGACTACGTGCCGCACTCGACATGGTCCGAGTTCAGCAACCACGTTCAAGAAGGTTGAGGCAGAGGGGATGGTCAAGACCATCTTCAAGACGTAAACGTTCTACACAAAAGCAATTTTGACCATTGTTGGCTCGAAAGCGTCTGAACTGGCCGTGGGATGTGGCGCCGCTCAGGATGGCGACGAGGGGACAGCGCCACGACACCGACCACCCCCATCGCCTGTACACGGTGACTCCGGACGGTCGGAAGGCGATCGGCGAGAGCTATCGGCAGGGCGTCGATTACGGCCACGGTGCGGGCGACCTCGAGGAGTCGAGTCAGCACGTCTTCGCGGTCGAAGTCGCCCGACGGTATCTCGAACGTGCGTACGTCGAGGACCTCGAATCGGCCGTGACGGAGGTCGTAGCCTACTACGATATCGACGAACAACGCCGACTCGATATCGCGGGACTCGATGCCGAAGGCGAGATCCGGGTCGCCGTGGAGGCCGAACGGATCAACCACGACGTGCTCCGGGCAGTCCCGGAAGACTACGACAAGATCGCCGATTGCGAGGTCGAAGAGGCGATCTGGGTCGTGATGACCCGCACGGGGGGTCACAGGGTGCTTCAGGCGCTCAACGACCCCACTGACGGCGAGCCGCGTGTCGAGAAGACCTACAGTCAGAACACGCCGCCACAGCAGTTCCGGATCGACACGCCCGGGTTGACGGCCATCTGCCCCGTCGAGTACGTCCGGGACACGCTTCTGGAGGGTTCGTAGTATCACGGTCCGTCGAGTCCGTCCGGGGTGACCTCCTCCTCGGCGTGAACGGCGAGGCTTCCCACGGCACCGCACCGCTGGGTTGGGATAGTTACTGGTTTACGACTCGTCGGCATGACGAGTCGATGGCGGGGCCACACCGCCGTTACTCCTATCCCGGCAGGGGACTCGGAGTTATCTTGTACCGAGACACCACAGCGGTCCGAGAGGGTGTCTCGAAC
>JBEPXB010000489.1:0-3091 GCA_041642135.1 Halobacteriales archaeon
GTGGCCTCCCTCGGACCGGACGAGAGGCTGCCGCGACCGGCCGCCGAGGGCGGCGAGGACCGACCGTGAGAACCCTTATCAGCCCTCGTACCACGCCGACTAGCATGGCCTGCCACATCCGGTGTGACTCGTGCGACCTCGACCGGCGGTTCGAGGACTGCGTGACGGCCCACCGGGTCGCGAAGGAGCACGAGGCCGACCACGCGGACCACTTCGTCAGCCTCCGCGACCCGGCCTGACGGGGAAACGCGAGCGGTCACGGACGGGCCGAGATCGGGTCGGTCGTGCCGGCTCCGGCACGCGGGCGGCTCACTCGCCGAGGACGCTCGTCGGGAGCCGACACGCCACCGTCCGGTTCGGGTCGTTGACGACCTGCGAGAGCTGCAGGTCGGCGGCGACCGAGCAGAGCAGGTACGCGCGGACGCGGTCGAACCCCCGTCCTTCCAGTCGGTCGACCATCGCCGAGAGCGCCTCGCGTGCGGCCGTCTCGACGTCCGGGCCGATACCGATCGTCCCGATCGCCGGCCCCTCCCTCGCGGGGCGTCCGCCGGGCGTCTCGAACCGGGGCGCCGACGGCGGCTCCTCGAGGAGTTCGAACCGGACGTCGACCGTCGTGGGACACTCGATGGCGGTCACGCAGACCTCGCCGTCGCCCTGCGCCGCGTGGCCGTCGCCGATACTGAACAGCCCCCCGGTGACCTCGACGGGGAGTTCGAGCCTCGAGCCCTCGACGAGGTGTCGCAGGTCGAGGTTCCCACCGACCGCCCGGGGCGGAACCGTCGAGTGTGGCCCGGGCTCGGCGGGTGCGAGTCCGAGGTTCCCCGGGAACGGTTCGATCGGTACCTCGACGCCCTCCTCGAAGGTCGCGACGTCGCCGTCGAGTTCCCAGTGGTGGATCGCCCCCTCCGGAGCGGCCTCGGGGAGGAACCCGACCCCCCGCTCCTCGGGGTAGGCGTAGGTGACCCCCCAGTCGCCGGTCTCGACCGAGAGGAGCTCGACCGCGAGGCCACTCCCGGGTTCAGCCCCCTCGACGGTGACCGGGCCGGTCATGGCGTGACCCGGGGACTCGCGGTTCCGGACGTCCTCGACGGTCGCGCCGGGCGCCAGTTCGCCGCCGGTCGCGTCGAGGCACTCGAACCGGACGACCTCTCCCGGTTCGACGCCGAGTACCGGATCGCGGTCGGCGTCCCAGTCGTGGTGGACGGTCGGGTCGGTCGGGTCGGTCGCCGCCACGTGGTGGTCGGGCGTCGGCATGGACCGACCACGACGCGGGGAGCTAAAACCCTGCGCCGTCGGCCCCGCGACCGTGCCCGGCACCAGCGACGGCACCCCGGCCCCGGTTCATACGGTCGTGGGTCGTCTTTGACCGGCGCTAAATGACCCCGTCCGGGTGATCGCCGGTACATCGGTACGCACGACCGTATCAGTCGTCGGCGACGGCCCGGTCCCGTTCGCGGCGTGCCTCGACCGGTTCGGCGAAGCAGTAGACCGACTCCGCGGCCGTCACCTCCACGTCGAGGAAGTCGCCCGGTTCGACCCCGTGCTCGCTCGCGTCCCGGACGATCACCTGCCGGTAGGCCTCGTCGCGGCACTTCACGGAGTCGCCGGTACCGGGCTCGACGGCGAGCACGCGGTGGCGCGTCCCGACCATCGACTCGTGGGCCTCCCGCACCACGTCCATCTTCAGGTCGGTCATCGCCTTCGAGCGCTCCTTTTTGAGCGTCCCGCCGAGCCCCTTCATGTCGGCGGCGTCGGTGCCGGGACGCTTCGAGAACCGCGTGACGTTGATCTTCTCCGGGCGGACCTCCCGAAGCAGGTCCATCGATAGCTCGTGGTCCGCGTCGCTTTCGGTCGGAAACCCGACGATGAAGTCCGTCGAGAGCGTCCAGTGGTTTAGTGTAGAATCGAACGTCTCGACGATCTCCCCGAACTGCGCCACGCGGTGCTGGCGGCGCATGTCCGCGAGCACCTCGTCGCTCCCCGACTGGACGGGCAGGTGGATGAAGTCGTAGAGCGTCTCGTTGCGGGCGAACACCTCGGCGAGTTCCTCGCGGATGCCGTGGATGCCGCCGGGGTTCGCCATCCCGACCCGCACGCGGAACTCCCCCTCGATGTCGCAGATCCGGTCGAGCAGCTCGGGGAGCTTCCGCTCGCCCCGGTCCCAGCCGTAGACGCCCGTGTCCTGGCCGGTCACCCGGATCTCCTTCGCGCCGGCGTGGACGAGCGCCCGGGCCTTCTCGACGTTCGCCTCGACGGGCGGGGAGTCGATGCGCCCGGTGGCGAACTTGGTGATGCAGTACGAGCAGTTGGACATGCAGCCCCGGGCGATGGGGAGGATCCCCACTACCCCGTCGAGGACCGGTTCCGTATCGGGCGTCGTCGTCGGGCACTCGCCGTTGGTGACCGCCGCCGGTACCTCGTCCCAGCCGAGCACTTGCGCGTCGAGGCCCGCCTCCCGGAACTGCTCGCCCTGGGCGAGCGCCATACAGCCGGTGACGATCAGGTCCGCGGTCTCCGCTGCGAGTTCCTCGGCCCGGCGGAGCATGTTCCGCTCGGTCTTCTCGACGACCGTACAGGTGTTGAGGATCGCGACGTCCGCGGCCTCCGGCCCTTCGACGCGGTGGTGGCCGGCGTCGCGTAGCCGGCGCTCTATCTCCCGGCTCTCGCCCCGGTTGGAGGTACACCCGTACGTCTCGATGTGGTACCGGGCCATCTACGCTCTACCCGTCCTTGCGGGGCGGCGGGCAAAAGGGGTGCGGAACGTGGTGGGGCGACAGAAGCGGCGTGGAACGTCGCGGGGCGCCCGACCTCTCATCCGGGCGTGTGCGGGTCGGGTCCGGACGGCCCCGAGACGTTCAGCGCCCGGTCCCGCCACGTCGGGGGTTCGACGGGTCCCTCGACGAACGCGAACCGGACGCGCCTGGAGACGCGGACCCGTTCGCCCTCGAACGTCGCGTCGTACCCGAGGCGGTACTCCCGGACGACGCCGTTCACGTCCACCTCGAGGGTGAAGCTGACGTTCCGCGGCCGGTCGAGGAGTATCGGGACCTGGAGCACCGACTCGGTCTCGACGGCTCTGCCGACGAGTATC
>JBEPXB010000490.1:0-3087 GCA_041642135.1 Halobacteriales archaeon
GCCGATGGCCTCGCACTCGCCCAGTCGGTCCATCGCCCGCAGGAGGTCGTCGCTCGTGAGCCCACCCGGTTCGGGGGTCCCGGTCCCGGGAGCGTAGGCGGGGTCGACGCCGTCGATGTCGACGGTGAGGTAGACGTGGTCGACGCCGTCGGTCGCGTGGTCGATGGCGTCCTCGATGCACGCCTCGATACCCCGTTCGCGGACGTCCGGCGCGTAGTCGACGTGGATGCCACGGTCCTCGACGAGGTCGGGGAACTCGGGTCCCTCGTACCCCCTGATACCGACCATCGCGTGGTTTTCATAACTACCGTACTCCGACTCGTCGATGCGGGCCATCGGCGAGCCGTGGAAGTGCTCGCCGTAGAGCGCGCTCGACTCGACCGTGTCGCTGTGGGCGTCGATGTGGATCATACCCACGCTCTCGCCGACCGCGCGGGCGTACCCCACGAACGAGGGGTAGGTGATGTAGTGGTCCCCGCCGAGAACGACCGGGAACGCCCGCTCGGCGACGGCCTCGACCGCCGCGATCACCTGTGGTCGGGTCCGCTCGATGCTCGTCGGTACGGTCGGAACGTCGCCACAGTCCCGTATCGTGAGGTCGTCGTAGGAGACCAGCCGGTCGGTCTCGACGTTGTGGACGCCGCCCTTGTACCCGCCGAGGTAGGCGAACCAGGCGCTCGCCTCGCGGAGCGCGCCGGGGCCGAACCGGGCGCCGGGCTGGCGCGAGACGGCGCCGTCGAACGGCACGCCCAGGACGCCGACGTCGACGGAGTCGTCGAGTTCGTCCGGTGGCCGGTGGTCGGCCTTCAGGAACGTCTGCACGCCGGCGAAGGAGAGTTCGGGGAGCGACTCGAGTTCGGACGGGTCCTCGGGCATACGCGCACCACTCGGATGGGTGGCTTAAACTGTCGGGGGTCGGCGTGGACGCGACGGTACGGATCCGGGCGGTGGTGTTTAGTGGCCCTGCCGTCGAGTGCTCGACGTGCTTCCCCTCCAGATCCCGGGCGGCCCGGAACTCGTCCTGATCCTCCTGAACCTCGTCATCCTCGCGGCGGTGGTGCTCGGGATCCTCGGCGGCATCAGCTACTTCTTCCTCCGGATGCGGAGCGGCGGGAACGTCGAGGAGCGACTGGAACGGATCGAGCGGAAGGTCGGGGGGCTGGAGGCGCGGGTCGAGGACCTGAACGAGCGGGTCTCCGAACTCGAGGAGTAGCCAGTACCTACCGGTTCTCCCGTTCGGAGCCGGCGTTCGGACGGTTCAGTCTTCGTCCGTGTCGAGGTTCGCCCACGCCGCCTCGACCAGTTCGCCGGTGTCGTCGACGATGTCGGCCATCGTCTCGTCGTCGGGGGCCATCCCGACGAGCCGGGCGATCTTCATGATAGAGACGTGATAGACGGTCTGGACGCCCGGCTCCTCCTCCCAGATCACGACGTTGCAGGGGAACAGCCCCCCGACCTTCATGTCGCTCGCGTCGAGCGCCCGGTCGGCCATGTTCGGGTTGCACGCCCCGAGCACGTAGTAGGGCTCCCGGTCGGCGCCGATCTTCTCGTTGAGCATCTCCGAGGCGGAGAACTCGGTGGCGACGCCGAAACCGGCCTCGGTGAACGCCTCGCGGACGTGTTCGATGGCTTCCTCGTGGCCCATGTGGAGCGTCGCGCGCTTCTCGCCGATATCCTCGGCGGAGAGCGCCGAGGGGTCTATATTGAGACTCACGCACAATACTCCGGGCTCGCGGGTGAAAAACCTACCTCCGTCGTGCGGCCGGGGCCGGTCCCGCGACCACCGGACCCGCAGGTTCAAATACCCGAGCGGGACCACCGATCCCGTGGTCTGATTTCGGCCCGGGCCGGTCCGCGGGAGAGCGACGACGCCGGTCCGGGGACCGTCGAGTCGTCGCCTGTTCGCCACTATCTGTCACCGGAGGGGGGGTGTCATAGGGTCGGTTGTAACGATTTACCGTCGATCTCCCAAACGGGGTCGGAGATCGCTGGTAAAGGACTACAACCGACCCTATCACGGCGGGGTTCCGATCGATCGTGGGGGTCCGTCGGGTCCGGGACCGTTCACAGCGGCACCGGCAGCCACGAGAGCGCCCGGAGGACCACCTCGGACGGGAGGAGCGGGTCGTGGAGCACCAGCCAGTCGAGCAGCGCGAGGCCGCCGCCGTGAGCGACCACGGAGGGGAGGATGGAGTCGCTCTCGTAGTCGACGAGACCGAACAGCACGTCGGTCGGCCCGGAGAGGACGAGTTCGACGGGCGGCTTGCCGAGGTGATGGAACGCGTAGACCACGGGGCTGATGAACGCGGCCTTCCGCCCGAGGTCGCGGACGCCCACACAGAGCAGCCCCCGGTAGTACGTCTCCGCGGCGAGCACGACGACGAACTGCTGGATGGCGTGCGGCAGGTATCCGTCGAGGCCGGCGCCCCACATCGGGTAGTACGCACGGACGCTCGGGAGCGTCGACCCGACGACGTAGAACGGGAGGACGAACAGCGCGAGGAGGACGGCGTTCCTGACCGCCGTCCGGTCGACGCGCCACCCGAGCCGCCGGCCGTGGAGCGTCGCTAGCGCCGCCGGGAGGTAGATGTAGAGGACGACGTCCTTCAGCATCCGGTCGGTCAGGCTGCTGGTGTGCCACCCGGTCCAGAGGACGGCGAGCACCAGTCCGAGCAGGAGCGCCCGCTGGACCCACGTCACCCGTCCCAGGCGGGTCCTGACGCCCGAGGCGACCGACATCCGTTCACTCTTCGCTGTCGTCCCCGTCGGCCTCGGCGTCCGCTCCTCCCTCCTCGTCGGCCTCCGCTTCGTCGTCGGTCGCGTCCCGCTCCCCGTCGGTCGTCGGGACCGGGCCCGTCCCGACAGCGCCCTCGACGGCGCTCACGAACGCCTGCCGGGTGTCGAAGTACGTGTCGTCGATGTCGTCGAGGACGTCCCCGAGCTCCCGCGGACCGTCGGGCGTCCTGATCTCCGTTCCGCCCTCGCGGCGGACGACCTCGCTCGTCTCGATGCCGTAGTAGAGCCGGGAGGCGACTCTCGCGAGCGGCGCCCCATCGACGGGGTCGCCCTCGCCGAGCTCGACGACTG
>JBEPXB010000491.1:0-3078 GCA_041642135.1 Halobacteriales archaeon
TTTGAACCCTTCGAGGCTCACGTCCGGGGCGTCGCTGGCGGCCGCCCGGGCCAGGTCGTAGAGCCGGTGGTCGGGTGCGAGGAGGTCGTGGCGCTCGCAGAGCGCGAGCGCGAACGCCGCGTTGACCGCGGTGATCTCCGGGTCCGAGGCGGGGGTGAGCCGCTGCCAGGCACCCGGTGTGGCCGCGGGCCGGTCCGCGAGCGCGGCCGCCAGCGACGACTCCAGAAACGACACCAGCTTGTCCGCCGGGGCGACGTCGAGCGTGATGTCGTCGGCGTAGATGTCCTTCATGTGGTTGGCGATCTGGTAGCAGTGGGCCAGCTTGCGGCGCTCGACCGACCGACCCGTCAGCGCTAAAAACAGCGCCTCCTCGGTCGACTGGGTGTGCGAGGGGTGGGACTGCTCGTACCTGAGCATGTGGGAGTACTCGTGGAGGGCGAGTTCGCGGGCCATCGCCCCCCGCGCGGCCTGCTCGGACATCACGAGCACGTGGTGGTCGTCGTCGTAGTGGCCCGTGAGCGTCCGCTCGTCGGGGTCCTCGCGGACCTTCACCTCTACCGGCCACTCGAGGTCGTGCTCGGTCTCGAAGAGGTCGCGGGCGCTGAGGAACGGTTCGGCCGGCCCACGCCCCATCACGCGAACGTCCATGTCTGTCGTTCCCAAGCGTGCCCGGAGTATGGCTCTTACGGGGTCGGCGGCTTTTTCTGTCGTCGGGACTCGCCGTGTCCGACGGGAGACTTACAGCTATGCGGTCCAAAGAGCGGGTGTGTACCGGACGTGGTTCGCCATCGGGCTCGCCGGACTCCTGGGCGGCGTCGCCGTCGTCTCCCTGTTCGTCGGGTTCGGTTCCCCCGTCTTCCTCGTGGTCGCGGCGGTCAGCGCCACCGGCGGGTTCCTCGCCTACCGCTACGCCCGCGAGCGGATGCTCGCCTCGGTCTACGCCGGCGTCGAGACCGGACACGGGGCGGCCAATCGGCCCACGGACGATGCCGACGATGCCGACACCGCCGGGCAGGTCGACGCCGACGGGGCAGGCGGTGGGGACGGCCCGCGTAGCCGGGACCGGGCGACGCAGGCCACGGACGGCGGCGAGACGGCCGCGGACTACGACGAGTGGACGTGGGCCGGAAGCGACCCGGACGACCCGTTCTGGAGCGACGACCCCGAGGACTGGGAGGACCCCTGGGAGTGGGAGGCGACGGACCCGGAGGACGCTGGCGCGGACGGGTGGCGGCGCGGCTCCGGCGCGGGAGAGCGCACGGGATCCGGACGGTGGTCCGGCTGGTCGGCCTGGACCGGTGGCGGAGGGGACGAGACCGACGACGAGCGCGAGCACGGCCGCCGGGACGACCGCACCGCGCCCGAGGACCGCGGACGCGGGCCGACCGTCGAGGAGGCCTACGAGGCCCTCGGGTTAGAGCCGGGGGCGGACCTCGAGGCCGTGCGCGAGGCCTACCGCGAGCGGGCGAAGGAGACCCACCCGGACCTCGGCGGGGACCCCGAGGCGTTCATCCGGGTCCGGGAGGCCTACGAGCGGCTCCGGGAGCGACTCGACGATGCGGAGTGACCGTGACCGGGGGTATCGGACCACCGGGCCCGACGCGACGGCGTGACGACCTGCCGTGAGCGGCGGGCCGACCGGAGGACGAGCCGGGGTCAGCCGGCGAACGAAGCGACCTCTTCGTTGAACTTCTCCGGCTCCTCCCAGAACGGACAGTGCCCGCTCTCCTCGAACGGAACGTGAGTGGCGTCAGGGATCGCCTCCTCGAGCCACGTGCCGACGTCCGTGGGGAAGATGTCGCTCTGCTCGCCGTAGAGCAGGAGGACCGGGACGTCGATCGTCCCGAGGATCGGCCGTAGGTCCGAGTACGTCATGTCGAGGAAGACGTCGACGGTGGCGTTCGTCGGGGTCTTCATCGTCTCGGCGTACATCTCGTCGATCGTATCGCTGTCCGGCGGATCGGCGAACATCGCCTCGATGAACGGCTTGGCCGCCGACGCACGGTTGTATTCGAGGTTCGCCGCGAGTTCGGTTGCAGCCTGACCGGAGAACTCGCCGAGGAGGGCGTGGGACCACTCCTCGTCGCTGTGGAACTTCGGACTCTGATCGGCGAAGACCGCCCCGGACAGCCGGTCGCTGCCGAACTGATCGAAATAGTTGAGGATGACGGCCGTCCCCATCGACCATCCGACGGGCGTCACGGCCGTCAGGTCCAGCGTTTCGACGAGTTCGCGGACGTCACGGGCGTACTGTGCAAGCGTGTGACCGGACCCGGTCTTGCCCGAGAGCCCGTGGCCCCGCAGGTCGAGTGCGACGACCCGGTGATCCTCGGCCAGCGAGTCGACGTTCTTCTGCCACCAGTACTCCGCGTTCATCGTCCACCCGTGGATGAGGAGGATCGGATCGCCCTCGCCGTGGTCCTCGTAGTAGATCGGGACACCGTCGTGGGTTTCGAAGTATGCCATACCGTACCGATTCGTCTGCTGTGATATAATCCTACCCCGGGGTGTTCTCCGGAGGGAGTGTCCCCGGAAAGGGATCTGAAACAGCCTGTACCGGAATCGTGGTGCTACCGTTCGGGGGCAGTGCGACGGACGATACCGACGAACACGGCCGGGTACCGCTGGAGTCATACGGTCGTGCGTACCGATGTACCGGCGATCACCCGGACGGGGTCGGGTAGCACCGGGAAAAGACTACGCATGACCGTATCACACCCGCGTGGGCACCAGGGACGCGTATCCCGACCGGCACCTCCGATCGACACACGACTTGCGACGGCCGAAACGGAACCATCAGGTCCGATGCTGAGTCCCGTAAATCCCGTATCCGCCGGTCCTGTGGTGGAGGGTTCCCCGGGATCGGGAGTTCCGGTCCGGCTGGTCCCGGCCCGATAGCTCGGTACGTCACCGTCCGACACGGGAGAGAGCGCCTGATACCCACGCACGGGGGCGAAACACTACCCTTTTCACGCTCCTGCTGGAATCTACCCTCATAATGGGCCGACGCAAGAAGATCGTACAGGAGTGCGAGAAACTGATGGACAAGCCGGAGAACATCCGGAACATCGCCATCGC
>JBEPXB010000492.1:0-3070 GCA_041642135.1 Halobacteriales archaeon
CGACGCTCTTCCGATCGCGCCGGACCCACCGCCGGCGAACGCGTCCAGTCCCGTCTCGGTGCCGTCGGCCCCGCCGCCCGCATCCGCCGCCCCGCCGCCCGACTCGTCGGCGGTCGACCCGGTGCCTCCCGCCTTCGGCCCGGTCCCGCCGCCTCCCGGCGGCTTCGCGGTCGTCCCGTCGAGTTTGACGACGGTCGAGCGGAACCCCGCCGACGCCTCGATGTCGTCCTGCCAGCCGTCCTGTATCTCCACGTCCGCGAGGAACACCTCGTCGCCCGGGCCGAGGTCGCGGTCGGCCTTCTCGCCCCACAGCGCCACCCGGACGTCGCCCGTCTCGTCCGTGACGCGGACGTTCCGGACCTGCCCCTCGCTGCCGTCGTCGCGGTCGAACGTTCGCTTGGGGTCGGCCGACCGGATCACGCCCGCGATGTCGACCGTCTGGCCGATCTCGAGGGTCCCGATGTCGGTGGCCTCGGGGACGAACGTCACCGACTCCTCGATCTCGTCGATCGCTCCCCGGGAACCGACGTGGAGTTCGAGGCTCCCCTCGCGCTCGCGGACGTAGCCGTCTACCACTTCGACGGTCGCGCCCGGCTCGAGCTCTTCTGCCCGATCTGCCCGCTCGTCCCACATCGTCACGCGCACGCGGCCGGTCTCGTCGCCGAGCGTCAGGTTCGAGACCCGTCCCTCGCTGCCGTCGTCGCGCGAGAACGTCCGGACGGTCCCGGTGTCGAGGACGACCCCCCGGAGGTTCACGTCGGATCCCCCGAGCGAGAGCGACTCGACGGTCGAGCCCTCGGCCAGGTCGACGTCGATCTCCGTCTCCTCGTCGCCCTCGACGCGGTCGGCGGAGACCTCGAGGCCATTATAACCGTCCTTCGGCCGGCCTGCCACGCGGAGCACCATCCCCGGCTCCAGTTCCTCCTCGGCGGCGGCGGCGTCCTCGTCCCAGAGCGCGACGCGCACGCGGCCGGTCTCGTCGGCGAGCTCGAGGTTCAGCACTCGCCCCTCCTCGTCCTCGCCGTCGCGTTCGAAGGTCCGGAGCTCGCCGACGGAGACGACCTTCCCGACGAACCGGGCCTCCTCCATCCCGGGCTCGATGTCCGCGATCGTCTCGACCTCGCCGTCCTGCAGGTCGTGGACGATGAGCTGGGCCGCCGTCTCCTCGTCGGCGAGCCCGCCCATCTGCTCGACCTTCGCCTCGACCGCCTCGCGGAACTCCTCCAGCGAGACGTCCGCGTCGAGGTCCTCGTAGATGTCTTCGATGACCCCCATAGTTAGCGGTACGAGGGGACCCCCGTGGATAATCGTTGTCGTGTCGGCACGGGTCCGATGGTCGCCCCATCGTTGAAGAACCTACGGGTGACGCGAGCGCGCTGGCGGGGAGGCGCCGGGTGCGAGCCTACCGGGTCGTGAACGTCCACTCCCCGTCCTCGTGGCGGGCGACCGCGTCGAAGACCGAGGCGAGCGTCATCACCGTCTGCTCCTCGTGGGCCGCCGGGTCCATGTGGTAGTGGCCCACGGCGCCGGCGGCCTTCACCCGGTTGACCAGCACGTGCAGGAACCGGAACGCCCGCTTGAGGTCGACGTACTGCAGGAGCACCGTCAGCGAGTCGACCGTGACGAGCGTCGGGCCGTCGGCCTCCTCCCACCGCTTGAGGTGGCCGCCGACGGTGATCCCGAGACCGGTCAGGTCGTCCGCCGACTCCACGACGCTGACCGCGCACCCGGTGCCGTCGCCCTGGTAGACGGTCGGGTCGACGCCGGCCGACGCCGATCGCGTGCCGTCGTCGACGCTGACGATCGCGGTCTCGGCCGGGGGGGTCCCGACGTGCCGGCGCCACTCGTCGAGCCACCCGTCCGGCCCGCGCGTGTACTCGACCGCGAGCACGCGCAGGTCGGCGGGATCGGCCGGGAGGAGCGTCTCGTAGTACGAGCCGCGCACGTCGTCGTCGAGGCCGTCCGAGAGGACGAGGACGTTCGTGGCGTCACGAAGGGAGCCACCGGTGGCGGCCGTGTCCTCCTCCTCCACCGGGTCCCCCGACTCCATCACCCGAACCAACGATGCCTCCTATAATAAGCCTCGGGGGTTTTCGAACGCGGACCGTAACCCTAATACACGAACCCGCGGTACTGAGAGTGAGTCCTGGTAGGGTAGTGGACTATCCTCCTGGCTTGCGGAGCCAGGGACCGGAGTTCAAATCTCCGTCAGGACGCTCACTTCGTTCGCGTCCTGACGTGCCTCGCGCTCACTCCGTTCGCGCGAGACTCCGTCAGGACGTTTCTGTCGCGAACGACGCCGAGCACTGCGTAAGGGTATGCTCGTACCACCGCGAACAGCGAGCGTCGGAGAGGCTCGAGTAGGCGGATCCCGGTCCACGCACCGAGCGACACCCCCTCCTGTAAGATGCCTCCTTTCTCCTCACTCGTCGGGTTCCTCCCGGACGTAGTCCGGCCCCGTCCACAGCGCCCACCCGAAGTCCCTCGCCCGCCACTCGGCCAGCTCGGCCTCGCTCGCGGTCGGCCCGGGTCGCTCCGGTCGTTCGGATCCGGCCATCGGAGGTCCGGTTGCCCGTTCCGGGCCTTAGGCGTTCGGGGGCGGTCGCGCGGTGAGCCTCTGGGGCGTCGAGGTGTCCGCTCGGAGTATATACGGATATGTTGACTCCAGTTACCCGAGTACCGCGATATATACCAAATACGACGGCTTAAGGGCGGGTCCGTCCCGCGTCCGGACATGGCGACGAGACCGTCCCCGACCCGAGCGGGCCCGGTGCTCGCCTCGCTCCCTCGGCCCTCCCTCCCGACCCCGACGACGCTGGCCGTCGTCTCCGACCCGCATCTCGCGCCCGACGCCCGCGGGACCTGGAAGATGCTCCACCGCGCGTCCGGGCGGTTCCGCGCGGCGCTGGCCGACGCGGACCGCCGGGGCGTCGACGCCGTGCTCTCGCCCGGCGACCTCACGAAGGACGGCGCGCCGGCGGAGTTCGCGCTCGTCGACGAGGCGCTCGCCGACCGCTCGACGCCGTTCCTTGCCGTCCCCGGGAACCACGACGTGCCCAAGCCGCGGTGG
>JBEPXB010000493.1:0-3068 GCA_041642135.1 Halobacteriales archaeon
CGGCGTTCGACAGCATCGCACGACGCCCAGATGACAGGGAAACTGCTTGTCCGGTGGCAGCCGCACCCGGGAGCCGCGCCTGTGGAACGCCTGAGCGGTAATGGAATCGACGACAACCATGGCAGAGAGTATTGACGACTCCAAGAACGTAGCACTGACAGACGACGACCTCGAGACCAAATCGAAGGGTCAACTCATCAAACGGGCCGGTCAGCTCCGAGACCGGCGGAACGACCTCAACCAGAAGGCCTCCGAGCGCGCCTCCAAGCGCGACGAGCTCAACGCGAAGACCCGCGAGAAGGTCGACGAGGCACAGAAACACCGCGAGAAGCGCGACGAGCTCAACGAGAAGGTCCAGGAGCACAAGCAGAAGCGCAACGAGCTCAACGCGAAGGCCAACGAGCTATTCGACAAGGTCGACCAGCTCAAGGACGAACTCGAACTGAACGACGGGAAGTCCGTCGACCAGCTCAAAGAGGAGATCGAGGACCTCGAGTTCAAACAGCAGACGCAGGTGCTCTCGAGCGACGAGGAGCGCGAACTCATCGAGAAGATCGAGGACAAGCGCGCCAAACTCGAGGACCGAAAGGAGAAGCTCGACCAGAACCAGGACCTGGAGGAGCTCAAGGAGAAGGCCAAGGAGGTCCGCGCGAAGGCCAGCGAGCACCACCAGAAGGTGACGGAACTCGCGGACGAGGCCCAGGAGCACCACAACCAGATGATCCAGGCCTACCGCGAGGCCGACGACATCCGCGACGACGCCGACGAGTGGCACGAGAAGTTCGTCGAGGCCCAGGAGGCCGCCGACCGCCACCACGAGGACTTCGTTCGAGTCCAGAAGCGCCTCCGCGAGATGGACAAGGAGGAGGAGCGCGAGCGCGAGTCCGAGCGCGAGGAGAAGCGCGAGGAGGCAAAGCGCGAGGCCGAGGAGATCTACCAGAGCTTCAAGGACGGCGAGACCCTCGACACCGAGGACCTGATGAAGCTCCAGAAGGCCGGTCTGCTGTAACCCGACTTCGCACCGCAGGCCCGGCTCCCGGGCGTCTACCCTGTCCGTCTTCTCCCGCCAGCGACGGCCACGAACCACCGGCGGTGTTCCGGATCCGACGACGACTCCCCATCCGGTGGCGATAGCCATAACCGTCGGCCCGCCGCAGGTCGACCATGCGACGTGATACGCCATGACCGACCGGGCGACGGCGGCCGGTCGGACGCTGTTCGTCGTCGTCGCGGCCGTCCTCGCGGCGGCCGCCGGATGGGTGCTGTTCGTCTTCCTGCCCGAGGGGAGCCTCGCCCGGCTGCTCGGGGTGCTGCTCGCGCTCGCGCTCCTCGTCCTCGGGGTCCGCCTCGGTGGGCGGTTCGCGGACGCCCGGTTCCCGACGCACAACGTCGCGGAGGTGGCCATCGACGGGCCGATCACCCGCGACGGCGGGAGCCCCTCGTTCCCCCCGCGGGGGCCGACGAGCCCCGGTGCCGACGACATCGTCGACCGGATCGAGCGGGCCGACGAGGACGGCGGGAGCGAGGCGCTCCTGCTCCACCTGAACACCCCCGGCGGGGAGGTCGTCCCGAGCGACGACATCCGGCGGGCGGCGGTCGACTTCGACGGTCCCACGGTCGCGTACACCACCGACGTCTGTGCGTCGGGGGGCTACTGGATCGCCAGCGGCTGTGACGAACTGTGGGCGCGCGAGGGGTCGGTCGTCGGCTCGATCGGGGTGCGGGGCTCGCGGGTGACCGGAAAGGAGCTGTTCGACCGGGTGGGGCTGAGCTACGAGCAGCTCACCGCCGGCGAGTACAAGGAGGCCGGCGCGTTCCCGACCGAGGTCGACGAGGACGAGCGGCGCTACCTCCAGGGGCTCATCGACGACTACTACGACCTGTTCGTCGAGACGGTCGCCGACGGTCGCGAGACCGACCCCGCGACGCTCCGCGAGACGGAGGCGAAGGTCTATCTCGGGAGCGAGGCCCACGAGCGGGGACTGGTCGACGAGATCGGCACCCGAGAAGACGCCCTCGACCGACTTGAGGAGCCCCTCGGCGAGGAGGCGACGGTCCGGGAGTTCACCCCCTCGCGGTCCCCGATACAGCGGCTCCGTGGCGGCGCCGCGAGCGTCGCCTACGCCTTCGGTGCGGGGATCGCCTCCGCGTTCGTCCCGGACGGGTCGGCGGAGCGGTTCCGGTTCGACTGACCGACGAGACTTTTTATCCGGGGGGTCCGTCCCTCCGGTAGTGAGCACGCTGGTGGTGTGCGTGGACCGCGGTGGACTCGCCCCCGACGGTCCGCTCGTCGGCGTCGACGCGGTCCGCGAACTCGTCGTCGAGGCAGGGGTCGAGGACCCGGAGGACTCCCGGGTCAACTGCCTGCTCGAGACGCTCCGCGTGGCGCGGGAGATCGAGGAGTCGGGCGAGGAGGTAGTCGTCGCGGTCGTCTCCGGGCGGGGGACCGGCGACCCCGTCGCGGCCGACCGGGCGGTCGCCCGACAGACCGACGAACTCGTCGAGCGGTACGACCCCGAGTCGGCGGTCGTCGTCATCGACAGCGCCGAGGACGAACGGCTGCTCCCCATCGTCGAGTCCCGGGTACGGGTGGACGCCGTCGACCGGGTGGTCGTCCGGCAGGCCCACGACATCGAGTCGACGTACTACCTGCTCAAGCAGTTCCTCGGCGACGAGGAGCTCCGGGGGACGGTGCTGGTGCCCATCGGCGTGACGCTGCTCGTCTTTCCGCTGCTGCTGCTGCTCGCGGACAGCGTCGTCCTCGCGGTGTCGGCCATCGCGGCCGTCATCGGCGTCTTCCTGCTCTACAAGGGGCTCGGGATCGACGACCACCTGGCGCGGCTCCCGGGGCTGCTCCGCGAGGCGTTCTACTCCGGCCAGGTCTCGCTGGTCACCTACGTCGTGGGTGCGGGGCTGGCGCTGGTCGGCGTGTTCGCGGGCGTCATCGGCGTCTCCGGGATGGTCGACCCGGACCCGCTGCTCGTGGCGATGCGGTTCACCTTCGACAGCGTCCCGTGGCTGGCGCTGGCGGCGCTGGCCGCCTCCACCGGCCGGCTCCTCGACGGCCT
>JBEPXB010000494.1:0-3064 GCA_041642135.1 Halobacteriales archaeon
CCGGCCGATTCGAGCGGGTGGATCACGTGATGGAAGTATCCACCGAGAAAGCGCGTGTCGCTCGCGTCGAACGCGACCGGTTCCTCGCTCGCCGGGTCGATGCCCACGTGCTCGGCGATGGCCTCGTAGGCGTCCTCGTGTGGGTGGACGCCCTCGGCGGGGTGGAGATTGAGCGTCGTCCGCAGCCCCCGGTCGTGGAGCCAGTCGAGGAAGGCGGGGGGATCGGCAAACAGGTCGCGGTTCCACGTCCAGCCCGTCCAGCCGCTGTGGTACTCCGTGTCGGTGACGTGCCAGTCCATGTCGATCACACAGACCGACAGCGGGAGGTCCTCCTCGCGGAACCGCTCGAGTAGTTCCCGGAGGTCCGATTCGGAGTACTCCTCGTAGCGGCTCCACCAGTTGCCCAGCGCCCAGCGGGGCACCATCGGAACGTCGCCCGCGAGTGCCGTCAGGTCCGAGAGACACGCCAGGTAGTCGCGGCCGTAGCCGAGGAGGTACCGGTCCTCGTAGCCGTCCGCGGCGTCGCGGGCCTCCACCCAGCCGTCCTCGCCGAAGACGAGCGAGTCGGTGTCGTCGACGACGGTCCAGCCCGCCCGGGAGAGCAGGCCGTCCGAGAGCGCCGTGGCCCCCTCGACGCGGTCGAGCGTCCGGACGGTCCCCCCGAGGTTCGCGTCGGCCTCCTCCCCGTAGGCCCACTCCTCGTCTGTCCCGTGGATCGTCGCCGAGAGCGTGTCGGGGGCGAACGGCTCCCCGGGAACGTACTCGATCCGGAGGCCGTCGGTCTCGATGACGAGGTGGTCGTCGGACTCGGTGACGCCGAACTCCGGGACCGGCCGTTCGCGGTACCAGAACGTCTGGCTCGGCCGGTCCTCGAACCCACCCTCGGGATCGTACTCCATGCGGACGACACGCGGGGTCAGCACCGTGAACCGGTAGGACTCGCCCGCCACGGTCGCCGCCTCGTCTGCGACGGGAGCGAACCCCGGGACGAGGTAGTCCGGGAGGGTCACGGTACCACGCTCCGGCCGACCCGGCGTCCGGGGGATCGACGCCCCGCCACGCTACCGTCCCTCGAACTCCGGGTCGCGCTTGGCTGCGAACGCGGAGACCCCCTCGGCGAAGTCCTCGGTCCGGGCGGTGCGGGCGATGCTGTCGGTCTCGGCCGCGAGCTGTTCCTCGATCCGCGCGGACGTGCTCTCGGTCATGAGCTTCATCGAGCGGCCGAGCGCGACCGTGGGCCCCTCGGCGATCCGCGCCGTGATCTCGGCGAGCCGGTCGTCGAACTCGGGTCCAGAAACGGCCTCGCTGGCGAGGCCGATCTCGGCCGCCTCCCCGGCGCCGATCCGCTCGTTCAGCAGGGCGATCCGCTTGGCCTCGCGGAGCCCGACCACGCGCGGGAGGTAGTACGTCGAGGAGCCGTCGCCGGTCGCCCCGATACCGGAATACCCGTACTGGAAGTAGGCGTCCTCGCTCGCGAGGACGTAGTCGCCGAGGGTCGCGAGGCTCAGCCCGGCGCCGACCGCCGGGCCGTTCACGCCCGTCACGACCGGCACCTCGGCCTCGTGGAGCTGGACGACGGCGTCGTGGAGCAGCGAGGCGCCGCGGCGCATCCCCGCCGAGGCCGACTCGTTCACGAAGCCGCCGACGTCCCCGCCGGCACAGAACACGCCGTCCGAGCCCGTGAGGAGGAAACATCTCACCTCCTCCTCGTGGAGCCGGATGGCCAGATCGAGCAGTTCGTCGGTCATCGTCCGGTTGAGGGCGTTCATCTTGCTCGTCGAGTGGATCTCGGCGCGGAGGACGCCGTCCTCGACGCTCGTCTCGAAGTTCTCGTAGTCGCGGTCCGCCATGGCTCGACGGTGCGCTGGCCGCGGCAAAACTCTTCGCTCGCGGCGGTGCGCTCGGGCCCGTCGTTCGCGAGAGGTACGCTCTTGGTCCCGCCGGCCACGTCCGGTGGTATGGAGCACACGGTAGTGCTGTCGGACCAGAAGACGGTCGACCCGCGGACACAGAGCGAGATACTGGAGGCCGCCGGCGTAGGGGTCGAGGTGCTGGAGGGGAAGACCGAGGAGGCCGTGATCGAGGCCGTCCGAGACGCCGACGGCATGATCGTCGACTCGGTCACGCCCGTCACGGCGCGGGTGCTCGCGTCGAGCGACACGCTTTCGGTGGTCGGCCGGGCCGGCATCGGCGTCGACAACGTCGACCTCGAGGCCGCGGCCGAGGAGGGGATCACCGTCGTCCACGTCCCGGACTACTGCCTGGACGAGGTCTCGACTCACGCCCTCTCGCTGCTGTTGGCCTGTGTCCGGAACGTCCCGCTCCACGACCGCCGGGTGAAAGCCGGGACCTGGGACTGGCAGGAGGGGCGGCCGCTCCGCCGGATGCGCGGACGGACGCTCGGGCTCGCCGGGTTCGGGGGGATCGCCCGCCGACTCGCGGCGAAGCTCCGCGCCTACGGGATGGACGTGATCGCCTACGACCCGTACGTGAAGGCGACGGAGATGGACCACTACGGCGTAGAGAAGGTCGGGTTCGAGGAGCTGCTCGACCGCCTCGACTACCTCTCGGTCCACGTCCCGCTCTACGAGGCCAGCGAGGGGATGTTCTCGACGGCGGAGTTCGAGCGAATGTCCGACGACGCCATCGTCGTCAACACCGCCCGCGGCGGGGTCGTCGACGGGGACGCCCTGCTCGCGGCGCTCGAGGCGGACGAGGTCAGTCGGGCGGGTCTCGACGTGCTCGAGTCCGAGCCGCCGGACCCCGAGGACCCCCTGCTGGCCCGCGAGGACGTCGTCGTCTCCCCGCACACCGCGTGGTACTCCGAGGAGAGCCGGCGCGACCTCTCCCGGAGCGTGGCGAGCGACGTCGCCGCCGTCATCAACGGCGAGGAACCGACGAACCCGGTCGACGCGGATCTCCCCTGGATCTGAGCGACGGGTCGGAACAGGCGACAGCTCCGGGAGGCTTTTTGAACGGCTCCCGCGAACGCCCGACCATGACCGATCTGCGGATCTCCGTCGACGGGCAGGAACTGACCGCCACCTGGACCGGAGCGAACCCG
>JBEPXB010000495.1:0-3062 GCA_041642135.1 Halobacteriales archaeon
TGATCTTCGCGTCGCGGTAGAACCGCTCGACGTCGAAGTCGTTGACGTAGCCCGCACCACCGTGGATCTGGACGGCCTCGTTGGCGACGTCGACGGCCACGCGGGAGGCGAACTCCTTGGCCATCGAGGCGAGCGTCGTCAGCTGCTCCTCCTTGTGGTCGACCGACCACGCGGACTTGTAGGTGAGCTGGCGGGCGGCCTCGGTCGTCGTATACATGTCCGCGAGCTTGTGCTGGATCGCCTGGAACTCCCCGATGGGCCGACCGAACTGCTCGCGCTCGCCGGCGTAGTCGAGGGCACGCTCGGCGGCCCCCTTCGCGATGCCGACGGCCTGGGCCGCGACGCCCGTGCGTGTCTCGTCGAAGAACTGCATCTGCTGGAGGAAGCCCATCCCCCGGGTGCCGACGAGATTGGATTCGGGCACGCGCACGTCGTCGAACATCAGTTCGGCCGTGTCCGAGGCGCGGATGCCGAGCTTCCCGGTGATCTTCTCGCGGTCGAAGCCGTCGCGGTCGGCCTCGACCATGATCTGCGAGAAGCCGTTGTACCGGCCCTCTGCGTCGGGGTCGGTCTTGCAGAGCACCACGAAGAAGTCCCCCACGGAACCGTTCGTGATCCACATCTTGTTCCCGTTGATGACCCACTCGTCGCCGTCCTTCTCCGCGCGCGTGGAGACCGAGGAGACGTCGCTCCCGGTGTCTGGCTCGGAGATGGCCGCCCCCATGATAGCCTCGCCCTCGGCGATCGGGGGCAGGTACTCCTCCTTCTGTTCCTCGGTGCCGAACTCCATGATCGCCTCGCTGCCGAACGCCGTCGAGGTGAGACAGAGCCCGATGCCGGGGTCGGCCGCGAACAGCTCCTCGATGACCAGACAGAGGTCGAGCGTGTCGTAGCCGCCGCCACCGTACTCGAACGGGATCTGCGCGCCCAGCAGGCCCATCTCGGCCGCCTCCTCGATCACCTCCCACGGGTACTTCTCCTCGACGTCGTACTCGGTGGCGACTGGTCGCACCTCGTTCTCGGCGAACCGCCGCACCTCGCTCCGTAGCTGCTCCTGCTCGTCGGACAGGTCGAAGTCCATGCGCCGAAGTTACAGGTCGACGGATAAAAGCCGTTCCCCTCTAACTTCGTTCGAGAATTCTCCATAAATCTCGAACAACGTAAATCGGGTTTACCGGCCGTCGGAGCGGCTTCAGGAGCCTCAGCGGCCGCTTCGGGGCCGGAGAGGAGCGTTCCATCCGTCGTCCGGGTTTGAAAACGTTGAAACCTGCGAGGTCGCTCGAACCACGCATGAAGTTCGACGACGTCGAGACCGTCGCGGTGCTCGGAGCCGGTAGCATGGGCCACGGCATCGCCGAGGTCGCCGCACTCGCGGGGTACGAGGTCACCCTGCGGGACATAAACGAGGAGTTCGTCCGGGACGGTTACGACCAGCTGGTCTGGTCGCTCGACAAGCTCGCCGAGAAGGACCGCATCGACGAGGGGGAAGCCGAAGCCGCGAAGGACCGCGTCACGCCGCTCGTCGACCTCGAGGACGCGGTCTCGGATGCCGACGTCGTCGTCGAAGCCGTCCCCGAGCGGATGGACGTGAAGAAGGAAGTGTACGCGGAGGTCGAGCGGTACCTCCCCGAGGACGCGATACTCGCCTCGAACACCTCCTCGCTCTCGATCACCGAGCTCTCGGAGGTCACCGAGCGGCCCGAACGGTTCTGCGGGATGCACTTCTTCAACCCCCCGGTGCGGATGCAGCTCGTCGAGGTCGTCACGGGCGCGCACACGGAGGAATCGACCCTGGAGACCGTCGAGGCGCTCGCCGAGGCGTTCGGGAAGACGCCCGTCCGGGTGCGGAAGGACTCGCCCGGCTTCGTCGTCAACCGGGTGCTCGTCCCGCTGATGAACGAGGCGTGTCACGTGATCTCCGACGGCGAGGCGACGGTCGAGGAGGTCGACTCGACCGCGAAGTTCGACATGGGCCTCCCGATGGGTGCGTTCGAACTCGCCGACCTCACCGGCAACGACGTCAACTACAGCGTCCTCGAGTACATGCACGAGACCCTGGGCGACGCCTACGAGCCCGCGCCGCTGCTGGAGGAGAAGGTCGAGAACGACGAACTCGGCAAGAAGACGGGAAAGGGGTTCTACGATTACGACGAGGGGGAGGGCGTCGAGATCCCGAACGACGCCGGTAGCGAGGAGATAGAGCGCCGACTCCTCGCCGCGATGGCCAACGAGGTCGGGAAGCTCGTCGACGACGACGTCTCGACCCCCGCCGACATCGACCGCGCGCTCCGGCTCGGGGCGGGCTTCCCCGAGGGGTCCGCGAAGACCGCCGACGAGTACGGGCTCGACGATCTCGTGGCGGTCCTCGAGGAGAAGCACGAGGCGACGGGTCATCCCCGCTTCGAGGTGAGCGAGGGGCTCCGCGAAGCCGCCGAACGCGGCGGGTTCCACGGCGACGGAGGGAGCGCGGACGACGGCCTCGAGTTCGACACCCTCGAACTGCACTACCCCGCCGACGTCGAGGGCGTCGCCCACCTGGTGCTCTCCCGCGAGGCGCGCATGAACACGATCAACGACACCGTCCTCGACGAACTCGAGGCGGCGGTCGACGCTCTGGAGGCCGACGAGTCGGTCCGTGCGCTCCTTCTCACGGGCAAGGGCGACCGCGCGTTCTCCGCCGGGGCGGACGTCACCTCGATGGCCTCGAGCGCCGAACCCCTGGAGGCGCGGAAGCTCATGAAGCGGGGCCAGTCGGTCTTCGGAAAGCTCGAGACCGCGCGGTTCCCCGTCGTCGCGGGTATCGACGGCTACTGTCTCGGCGGCGGGATGGAGCTCGCGACCTGTGCGGACCTCCGGGTCGCCGCAGAGCGCTCGGAGTTCGGCCAGCCCGAGCTGAACCTGGGGCTCATCCCCGGCTGGGGTGGCACACAGCGGCTCAAACACGTCGTCGGCGAGGGGCGTGCGAAGGAGGTCGTCCTCACGGCCGAGCGTTACGACGCCGAGACGATGTACGAATACGGCTTCGTCAACGAGGTCACGCCGAACGACGAACTCCTCGACCG
>JBEPXB010000496.1:0-3058 GCA_041642135.1 Halobacteriales archaeon
AACGAGCCCCAGCTGTCCGACCTGGAAGAGTGCCAGCTGCCGGAGCCGGGCGTCGAGCGCCGACCGGTCCCGCGCGACGGTGACCTCCCACCCGGTCGACTCGACGGTCGCGGACGCCGCGACCGACGCCGGGAACCCCCGGTCGCCGCCGTGGAGCGCCGTCCCGTTCCCGACCACCGCGACCGTCCGCCGGCTCGTGTTCAGCGGCGGGAGCGCGTCGAAGACGGTCTGCGTGTCGAGGTAGACCGCGGCCGCGAGCACGCCCTCGACCTCCCCGTCCCCGAAGATCGGGGTGCTGAACACCAGGACGTGCGCGTCCGTCCCGTCGACGGGTTCGGCCTCGCCCACGTACGACCGCCCCGCGAGCGCCGTCCGGACGTACGGGGCGTCGCTCCGGTTCGCTCCGAGGACCTCGCGCCGCTGGGCGGCCGTGACGTCGCCCCGGAAGCCGACGACGGTCCCGTTCGGGGCGACGACCTGGGCGGCGTAGAACCGGGAGTTGGCGAGGAACGCGTCGAGGAACTCGCCGCTCCGGCCGAACTCCCGCGCGCGCGGTCGGGACGCGACCAGCCCGACGTGGTCACGCCGGTCCCGTATCGCCGCGTCGATCTGCTCGGCGGCGAGCGTCGCCGTCTCCTCGACGTTCGCGCGCGACTCGCCGACCGCGTCCCGCTTGTAGAACTCGACCGCGACGAACACCGAGGCGCTCAACACGAGCGTGACGGCGACGAAGACGACCGCGAACTTCGTCCGGAGCCGCATGCCTCACCTGTCTATCGAAGCCCGTGATAAGTGTTCGCGGCGAGGTACCGTACGCTCGACCGGTCTCACCGTCGAACTCTCCGACGAACGATATCGCGGGCCGACGGACCGCCCCGGACGGTACCGTGATCGAGTCGAGACCGGGGATGGGACGCGACCGGTTCCACGTCCATGGTCACCATGTACATTTATACCGGTATGCACACGCCTCCAGGCATGGATCTGGACCCGATGAGTGAGACGACACTGGACTTTCCCGACCGCGTTCGAACGAACACTCGACGGTATCGGCAGATGAGCCCCCGGCCCGGCGTTCCGACACACCGATGACCGACCCGAACCCGGCGGAGACGACCGAGTCCATCTCGACCAGAGAACTGACCGCCGCCACGACGAACCTCTTCCCGCGGGCCTTCGAGGAGTATCCCGAGATCGTCCGTGGCGAGGGGATCTACATCTACGACGCGGCGGGGAACGAGTACCTCGACGCCGTGGCCGGCAACCAGTGTTCGAACATCGGCCACGGCGTCGAGGCGATCGCCGAGGCCGCCCGCGACCAGATCGCCACGCTCGAGTACACGTCGAGCATCCTCTCGGTGAACGAGCCGGCACAGCGGTTCACAGAGCGGATGGCCTCGTTCCTCCCGGACGGCTTCTCCCACACGTGGATGGTCTCGGGCGGGTCGGAGGCGAACGAGTCCGCGTTCAAACTCGCCCGCGAGTACCACCGGGAGACGGGGAACCCCGAAAAACGGATCGTCGTCGGTCGCCGGCTCTCCTACCACGGCAACACGCTCGGGACGCTCGGCGCGGGCGGGATGCCCGCACGACGCGAGCCGTTCGTCGGGATGATGCAGGACTGGCCGAAGGCGCCGGCGGCCTACCCCTACCGCTGTGGGTTCTGCGCCGACGAGGAGGCGTGTCGCGAGCACGGCACCGAGTGTGCGAAGCAGTTAGAGCAGGTCATCCGCGACGTCGGGGCGGACCACGTCTCGGCCTTCATCGCGGAACCCCTCGTGGGCGCCGCCAACGCCGCCGTGGTCCCCGGCGAGGAGTACTTCCCCACGGTCCGCGACATCTGTGACGACCACGACGTGCTCCTGATCGTCGACGAGGTGATGTCGGGGATGGGTCGAACCGGCGAGAACTTCGCCATCGAACACTGGGACGTCACGCCCGACATCATCACTTCCGCGAAGGGGATGAGCGCGGGGTACACGCCGCTGGGTGGCGCCATGCCCCACGACCGTCTGGTCGACGTCTTCGCGGACAAGGAGGACGGGTTCACCCACGGCCACACCTTCTCGTTCAACCCGACGACGAGCGCCATCGCGACCGCCGTCCTCGACTACGTCGACGAACACGACCTCGTCGCCAACGCGAGGGACGTCGGCGCCTACGCACGGGAGCGCTTCGAGGAGCTCTACGACTACGACTTCGTCGGCGACGTGCGGGGGAAGGGACTGATGCTCGGCGTCGAGTTCGTCGAGAACCGGGAGACGAAAGCGCCGCTCGAAGCGGGCGGGCCGGAGTTCCGGAAGCGGCTCTTCCACACGGCGCTCGAGAACCGCGTCACCGTCTACCCCGGCGGCGGGAGCGTCGACGGCGAGCGGGGCGACCACGTGCTCGTCACGCCGCCGCTCACGGTCACCCGGGCGGACGTCGACGAGATGATGGACCGGCTCCGCGGGACCTTCGACGACGTCGGCGAACGTCTCGGCGTCTGAGGGACCGGCACGGCGCGAACGGCCGCCGACCGACCCGACGCTCGCACCGAACTATCCCCGAGACGACCCCGTCGAACGAGCGGGGGACCGGCGACCTACGCCTCCCGGATCGCGATCCCCGTCGAGCCGTTCTCGAGAACGTCGACCTCGAGGGCCGCCAGTTCCTCGCGTGCGTCCTCGATGATGGCGACGTGGTTGCCGGCCAGCTCGCCGGCGGGGCTCCGGAACGCGGTCGACCCGCACGCGATGAGGATCTCGGGAACGTTCTCGTACCCGGGGTACAGGAGGACGTCCCCCCGCGACGGGTAGACACAGTGGTTCTCCCGGGGGAGGTGTGTCATGTCCGTGACGTCCTCGCCGAACTCCTCGACGAACACCGCGTAGCCGCTCCAGCGGACGTGCTTGACCGTGGTCTCGAGTGGGAGGAGGTCGAGGAACTGCGCGACCGACTCGGGTGCCTCGTCGGGGAGTAACGTCGCCTCGAAGGTCCAGTCACCGACCTCCAGCGTGACATCGGGCATCACCTCCGCCGAAAGCGGGCCGCCCTGTTATTCCTGCCGGAGTGCGTG
>JBEPXB010000497.1:0-3055 GCA_041642135.1 Halobacteriales archaeon
CGGTTCGGCGCTGTAAGACGGTTCGTGCGGGTGTGTGCCGCCGCCGTCTTACCGGACAAGAAGGGGAAAACAATGGAGCGTGTGACACTACGGATCCCGAAACAGCAGATCGAGGAAGTCGAGCGAATGGTCGATACGGGGAAGTACCCCAACCGGAGCGAGGCGATCCGGTCGGCCGTCCGCGAGATGATCAACGAACAGGCCGAGGACGAGCGCCAGCCCGAGAAGCGCGGCTGGGCGAAGGTGTAGGCGATGCAGGACATCGTCAACTCCGCACTGGAGAACGCCGAAAAGGAGAACCGGGACGTCGATTCGAGCGACGGCGAGGACTTCGGCGACCCGCGTATCGTCATCATCGGCGCCGGCGGTGCCGGTAACAACACCGTCAACCGGCTCTACAACATCGGCGTCGACGGCGCCGACACCGTCGCCATCAACACCGACAAACAGCACCTGAAGATGGTCGAGGCCGACACGAAGATCCTCGTCGGCAAGTCCCTCACCCAGGGGCTCGGTGCCGGTGGCGACCCGTCGATGGGCGAGCGGGCCACGGAGATGGCACAGGGGACGATCAAGGAGGTCCTCGGTGACGCAGACCTCGTGTTCGTCACGGCCGGGATGGGCGGCGGCACCGGCACCGGCGCCGCCCCCATCTGTGCGAAGATCGCCAAGGAGCAGGGCGCCATCGTCGTCGGCATGGTCTCGACGCCGTTCAACGTCGAGCGCGCGCGGACGGTGAAGGCCGAGGAGGGGCTCGAGAAGCTCCGCAACGAGGCGGACTCGATCATCGTCCTCGACAACAACCGGCTGCTCGACTACGTCCCGAACCTCCCCATCGGCAAGGCGTTCTCGGTGATGGACCAGATCATCGCCGAGACGGTCAAGGGAATAAGCGAGACGATCACCCAGCCGAGCCTCATCAACCTGGACTACGCGGACATGACCTCCATCATGAACCAGGGTGGGGTCGCGGTGATGCTCGTCGGGGAGACCCAGGACAAGAACAAGACCGAGGAGGTGGTCAAGGACGCGATGAACCACCCGCTGCTGGACGTCGACTACCGCGGTGCGTCCGGTGGACTGGTCCACATCACGGGTGGTCCGGACCTCACGCTGAAGGAGGCCGAGGGCATCGCCCAGAACATCACCGAGCGCCTCGAGGCGAGCGCGAACGTCATCTGGGGCGCCCGTATCCAGGAGGAGTACAAGGGCAAGGTCCGAGTCATGGCCATCATGACCGGCGTCCAGTCGGCTCAGATCCTCGGGCCGACCGCCCAGAAGCAGGCCGACGCCTCCCGCGCGGCCATCGAGGGCGAGGTGCCCGGTTCGGAGAGCTCCGGCTCGGGGTCGTTCTCCGGCAACGGGGGCGGCAACACCGGCTACGGCGAGACGGACGGCGGTCGCTCGGAGGTCGAGCAGAACAACGGTCTCGACGTAATCCGATAGGTCTAAACTCGTATATTTTTGATCGGTGGCGAGTACTGCGTTTACAGAGATATTTGTCGATCAGTATCGTCTGACACTCGTCGGACGAGCGGCCGACGCCGAACGCGTATTACGGCCCGATCCGACCCGGAACAGCGGTTCCCGGAACCGGAGAGTGCGCAGAGCGCGACCGGTCAGTCGGCCTCGCCGTCCTCGACGCCAGCGCCGGCCTCGTGGACCGCCTCGACGAGGTCACACTTCCGGCACAGGTCGCCGGTCGTCGGTGCGCCACAGCGCTCGCACTCGTCGAGGCGCGGCCCCTCCTCCTCGTGGGCCCGGCTCGCCAGCCGGGCGAGCTCCTCGTACCCGGACATGATGGAGTGGCGGGTCCCGGGGTGGCCCTCCTCGAGCGAGAGCAGGAGGTCGCGTATCTCGCCGCGGTAAGCCTCGCTGGCGTGGGGACACTCCGCCATGTGGACCGGGAGGCCCCGGAGGTGGGCGTACAGCGCGACCTCCTTCTCGGGGACGTCCCGGAGCGGCTTGGCACGAGGGACGAACCGCTCGTCGTGGCCGTCGGGTCGTGTGCCGTCCGCGTCCGACCCGCGTTCGTCGAACGGACCGAGCGAGGCGTCGAAGTGCTTGGCGACCTGTCGAACGTCGCCCGAGAGGAAGTTCATCAGCGCGGTCTGTGCCTCGTCGTCGAGGTTGTGCCCGGTCAGGAGCTTGTCCGCGCCCAGCTCCTCGGCGTAGCGCTCGAGCAGGTCCCGGCGGAACACCCCGCAGTACGCACAGGGGGCCATCCCTTCGGGGTCCTCGCGGGCGACGTCGTCCATCCGGAGGCCGAACTCCTCCTCGTAAGCGACCACCTCGTGTTCGATGTTCAGGTCCTCCGTGAGGTCGAGACACGCCTCGAGCGAGGCGTCGCGGTACCCCTCGATCCCCTCGTGGATCGTGAGCGCGACGAGTTCGATCCGCGGGTCACAGTGGAACACGTCGTGGAGGATACTCGCGAGGACGACGCTGTCCTTCCCCCCCGAGAGCCCGATCACCCACGTCTCCGGGTCCTCGGGCGTGGCGTCGCGGGAGAGGAGCGCGTCCTCGCGGACGCGCCGGCGGACGCGCTTCTCGACCGACCGGCGGAAGTGGTCCGCACAGAGGTGCAGCCCGGAGTAGGCGGCGTGCATCACCGCCTCGTCCCCGCACTTGTCACAGTCCATTGCGTTGGACGTACGGCCTCGCGGGGTTGACGGTTTCGCTCCGACTCGCCCGATCCCCGGAACGAACGACTCTTTCCCGGGCCCACCGTACCGGCGAGCATGACACTCGGACGCGACGAGGCCGTCGACCGGCTCGAGCGCCTCGTCCGCACCGTCGAGACGGAGCCCATGCCCGTCCCCGTCCGCGAGGTGTGGGTCTTCGGCGATGTCGTCCTCGGACTGGACCCCGTCGAGCGGCTGGACGTCTACCTCACGAAGGACCTCCTGTTCAAGGACCGCCCCGACACGGAGGAGCGGTTCCGGGAGTCACACGGGGTCGCCGGCGTCGGCAAGACCGTCTCGGCCGACTGGGCCGAGCAGTTCCCCGAGCACCTCCGGGCGAACGCGAACGGCCACGCCGCTCCGGAGCGGTG
>JBEPXB010000498.1:0-3054 GCA_041642135.1 Halobacteriales archaeon
TGAAGGCCCGGATGGCCGTCGTCGGGTCGATACTGTTCGCGCTCTACGCCGTCGCCGCCGTCGTGGTGATGGGCGTCTTCCGGTGGCCGCTCTGGCTCGTGCTGGTGGGCAGCGTCGCGTTCGTCGGCGTCCAGTACAAGGTCGGCAAGTGGGCCGCGCTCCGCAGCGTGGGCGCCGAAGACCTGCCCGAGGACCGAGCCCCGGAGATCCACCGCCGCGTCGAGTCGCTCGCGACCGACATGGGAATCGAGAAACCCCGGCTCATGGTCGCCCGCATGGGCGTTCCCAACGCCTTCGCCATCGGCCGCAAGGGTGCCGGGACGGTGGTCGTCTCCGAGGAACTGCTCCAGGTCCTCGACACGGCCGAACTCGAAGGGGTACTCGCCCACGAACTCGCCCACATCCGGAACCGGGACGTCGTGATGATGGTGCTCGGTCAGGGCGTCGCCTCGATCGTCGCGATCGTCGCCCAGTGGACCGTCCTGCTGACGGGCGACAACGACCTCGCGGACTTCTTCCTCGCGATCGTCGTCGGCCAGATCACCCAGCTGCTGGTGATGCTGTTCGTCTTCGCCATCTCCCGGTACCGCGAGTACGTCGCCGACAGCGACGCGGCCGCCGAGATCGGCGGTGGCGAGCCCCTCGCGAGCGCGCTCGAGAAGATCAGCCGGGGGACCGAGCGGGCGCGGGACTCGGCGGTCGACGAACAGGTGAACGCGCTGTGTATCTTCGGCGAGAAACGCGGCTTCGCCCGGCTGTTCGCGACGCACCCGCCCGTCGAGAAGCGGATCGAGCGCCTCCGGGGGTGACGGGTCGATGGTCGACCTCCGGACACTCGTCGCTGCCGTCCTCGGGATCGGCCTCGGCGCGCTACTCGTCGCGTACCCCGAGGCCGTGATCCGTGCCCAGACCGCGGGACGGGTCCCACACGACCAGCGTGGGGAGTACGGATCGGCGTCCCCGGTCCCCGACCGATGGCGACGGCTCGTCCGGCTGCTGGGCGTCGCCGTACTGGTGATCGGGGTCTACTTCGGTGCGACGCTGCTTCTCCGCGTGTAGTCCCCTCGGTCCGTCGGAGTGGATACTCCAGCCGGGATCACTCGTCGGGAGTCCGAACGGATCGATGGTCGGTGGGACGTGGCTCCTGACCGGGCCGGCCCGAACCTCCCCGGACGGAACGCTCCCGCGAGACGTGTTGTACCCACTCGCGCGCCGCGGACGGGTGCGACGCCGACCCCGTCACGACCGCTACGGTGGCCAAACGGAGTGTCCCCCGCGGAATGGGTAGCTATGAAAGGCACTGCAACGGAGGGCCGGTATGGACGAGGAACTCGACGTGGACGGGGAGCGACTCCGGCGCCGGTTCGACGCGTTCAACCGGATCGGCGCCACCGAGCGGGACGGTGTGAACCGGCCGTCGCTGTCGGACGCGAACCGGGAGGCACGGGACACCCTCGTCGACTGGTTCCGGGAGGCGGACCTGGAGGTACGCATCGACGAGATGGGTAACGTCTTCGGCCGGCGACCAGGCCGAGAGTCGGACGCGGCACCGGTCCTGATCGGGTCTCACGTCGACAGCCAGTACAACGGCGGCCGATACGACGGCGTGGTCGGCGTCCTCGGGGCGCTCGAGGTCGTCGAGACGCTGAACGACGCCGACATCGCCACACACCGTCCGCTCGAGATCGTCGCCTGGAGCAACGAGGAGGGCGTGCGGTTCCAGCCGGACATGCTCGGGAGCGGCGTCTACACCGGGACGTTCGACCTCGAGTACGCCTACGACCGGACCGACAAGGCGGGCAAGCGCTTCGGCGACGAACTCGAGCGGATCGGCTACCGGGGGGAGACACCCGCGGAGGCCGGCGATCTTCACTGTTACTTCGAGTTGCACGTCGAGCAGGGGCCGTATCTCGCCGAACGGGGACTGAGCGTCGGCGTCGTCGAGGGCGTCTACGGGTTCGCCTGGCTCGACGTCCGCTACGTCGGCAAGGCCGACCACGCGGGCCCGACGCCGATGCACCTCCGCAACGACGCGCTCGTCGCGACGGCGGACGTGATCGAGGCCGTCCGGCGGCTCACGGCGACCGGCGGGCCGGACCTGGTCGGGACCGTCGGCTCGGTCGACGTCTCCCCGAACTCCATCAACGTCATCCCCGAGGCGGTCGAGTTCACGGTCGACCTGCGATCCTACGACAACGACGTGGTCGACGCCGCGGTCGACCGCGTCCGGGAGGAGGTCGAGTGGGCGGCGGCGCGCGAGGACCTCGAGTGGGACGTAGCGGAGATAATGAGGATCGACGCCGAACCGTTCGACGACGGCTGTATCGACACGGTCGAACGGGCCGCCGAAACGGTCGGCGCGGACCACGTCCGGATGGTCAGCGGCGCCGGCCACGACGCCAACTACCTGAACGACATCTGCCCGACGAGCATGATCTTCGTGCCCAGCGTGGACGGCGTGAGCCACACGGAAAACGAGTATACAGAGTGGGAGGACGTCGTCGTCGGGACGAACGTCCTCCTCCAGGCCACACTCGAGAAGGTGAACGCGTCGTGACCGTCGACCTCTGCATCGCTGGCGGCACCTGCGTGATCGACGGTGGCCGCTTCGAGGCCTGACGTGGCCGTCGTCATGCCGGAAGAGATGAACGATGAGGGAAAGACGGTCATCCGCGCGTACGGCGGCGCCCCCGACGCGTTCGTCGCGGGCCGGGGGACCGGCGGCACGCTCACCGGCGTGGGCCAGGCGTTGCCGAGCGAGGACGAGGAGCGGGCGGTTCTTTGCACTCGGTGATGATCTCCGATCCGAGGGCTCGCTCGTCCCGCTTCTCGAGATCGAGGGTCGGTACTGGACACCCCATACGTGGCCGAGGAGGAGGTCATCCATCCTAAAGAACCGCACACTCGGTCGGAACGGTCGATAGGCGCTCATTCAACCACTCGTTCCGATCCAGACAGTCAGAGTGGTTTCACGATCGCTGTATCGGCCCGGAAGAGACCGTAGAGTATGGGAACGAGCCGGGTGGTGAGTCCGAACCGACGACGCGGAACAGG
>JBEPXB010000499.1:0-3049 GCA_041642135.1 Halobacteriales archaeon
GGAGGTCCGTCCCCCTCTCGATCGGCAAGATACTTGGTAGCATCCGGCACGTCTCCACGTATGGACCTCGGATTTACTCCGGCGACCGAACTCGCGGCCCGGATCCGCCGTGGTGACCTGTCCCCCCTGAACGTCGTCGAGTACTTCCTCGACCGAATCGAGCGACACGACGACGAGATCAACGCGTTCGTGACCGTCTGTGACGAACAGGCCCGAACCGCGGCGAGAGAGGCCGAACGAGCACTCGAAACGGGCGAGACTATCGGCCCGCTCCACGGCGTGCCGGTCGCCGTCAAGGACCTCACGAACGTCGCGGGCGTCCGGACGACCTTCGGCTCGAAGCTCTTCGTCGACTTCGTCCCCGAGGAGGACGACGTCGTCGTCGAGCGGCTGAAAGACGCCGGTGCAATCGTGCTCGGGAAGACGAACACCCCCGAGTTCGGTCGCAAGCCCATGACGACGAACCTCCTCCACGGAACGACGAGCAATCCGTGGGATCCCACGAAGACGGTGGGCGGCTCCTCGGGCGGGAGCGCGGCGGCCCTCGCGGCCGGCCTCGTCCCGCTCGCCACCGGGAGTGACGCCGCCGGCTCGCTCCGCATCCCGGCGAGCGCCTGTGGTGTCGTGAGCGTCATGGCCGACTTCGGTCGGGTACCGATCGCGTCGCGGCCGGACGGGTTCGTCGATACCCACCCGTTCACCTTCGTCGGTCCGATGGCGCGGTCGGTCGAGGACGCCGCGCTGCTGCTCGACGTGATTGGCGGTCCGGACGACGGCGACCCGTTCGGCCTGCCGGCGAGGAACGGCTCGTACGTCGAGGCCACCCGTCGTGGCTTCGACGACCTCGACGTCGCCTACAGCCCGGACCTCGGCATCTGCGAGGTGGCTCCTCCCGTCGAGGGCGTCGTCGACGAGGCGGTCGACGACCTCCGGAAGACGGGGGCGACTGTCGAGCGGATCGACGGCGTGTTCGGGGACTGGGAGACGCCCCACGACGCACTCGAGGTCCTCCTGCAGGACCGCTACGGCGGGATGTACGACGACTTCGTTCGCGATTACGACATCGACCTCCTCGAGCGTCGCGAGGAGGTCACCGAGGAGGTCGTCTCCCGGGTGGAGAAGGCCCTCGACCTCGACGCGCTCGACGTCCGCCGAGCCGAGCGCGCACGGACCGAGGCCTACGACGCGATGCGGGGCGTGCTCTCCGAGTACGACCTCCTCGTCGCGCCGACCATGGGAATGCTCCCGTTCGAGAAGGAGACGAAACCGACCGAGATCGACGGCGTCCCGGTCGACCCCCTGCACGGCTGGGCCCTGACGTGGCCGTTCAACCTGACCGGAAACCCGGTGGTCGCCGTTCCTGCCGGTGTCGTCGGCGGGCTCCCGGTCGGTCTGCAGATCGTCGGTCGGCGACTCGACGACGAGACCGTCGTGTCCGCGGCCGCGGCGTACGAGCGAGTTCGGCCGTGGGCCGGTTCGTATCCCGCCGACTGAGCAGGAGAACACGGGAGACGGTGGGGCCCGACACCCGCCGACCGGACGGGGCGTTCGCAGGCCGAGACCGCACGGACTTAAACCGTCCACCCTTACGCCCGCCCATGTTCCACGACGTCGTCGACGACCCGGGGGAGTACTCCGCCGACGAACTGTACGAGCGGTACGAGTCGCTCCTGATCGAGACGGTCGATCGGGTGGGCGCGGCGGAGGCGAGCGAGCGCTCCGGCGTCGAGCGCGAGACGGTCGACGCGCTCCTCGCTGGCGAGAGCCCCGAACTCACGCTGGAGGAGGCGGCGGCGCTGCTCGCGCTCGACGCCGAGGAGGACGCCGAGACGATCGTCGCGCTCGACCGCGACGCGCTCCTGATGGGGATGACGAACGCTGTCGTCGACGTGGAGTCGCTGGCCCGCGGGGTCGACGGCGACCTCGAGGCGCGCGAACTCCAGGCGAAGGTCGAGGGGCGCTTCCCGATGACGCTCCGGGAGTTCGCCGACGTCCACCGCTTCCTCGAGGACCGCGAGTGACGATGCGCGTCGGGATACTCGGCTGTGGCTACGTCGGACTGGAACTCGGTCGGCAGCTCCGCGAGGACCACGACGTCTTCGGGGTCCGCCGGTCGGAGTCGGGCTGTGCGGCCGTCGAAGCCGCCGGCCTGGACGCCGTCCGCGCGGACGTGACCGATCCCGACGACCTCGCGCGGGTCCCCGACGCGGACTGGCTGGTGTTCGCCGCCTCCTCGGGCGGGCGGGGCGCGGAGGCGGCCCGCGAGGTGTACGTCGAGGGGCAACGCACAGTATTGGACGCGTTCGCCGACCGCGACGAGGTACCGAGCCGGTACGTCTACACCTCGAGCACGGGCGTCTACGGCGACCACGGCGGGGACTGGGTGGACGAGACGACGCCGCTGGACCCGACGACGGAGAAGACGGCGGTGCTGGCCGAGGCCGAGCGGGTCGCCCGCGAAGGCGCGCGCGAGCGGGAGATCGAGGGGCAGGTCGCCCGGTTCGCCGGACTCTACGGTCCCGACCGGTATCGGCTCGAGCGCTACCTCGAGGGGCCGGTCACGGCGGGCTACCTGAACATGGTCCACCGGGACGACGCGGCCGGAGCCGTGCGGTTCCTGCTGGAGGAGGGGGTCGGGGACGAGGTGGTGGTCGTCGTCGACGACGAACCGGTCGAGAAGCACGCGTTCGCCGACTGGCTGGCCGACGAGTGCGGGGTCGAGCGCCCGCCCAAGCGCACGAAGCAGGAACGGCTGGCGGTGGGTGACCTCTCGGCGGCCGCCGAGCGGCGGATCCTGACGAGCAAACGGTGTTCGAACGCCCGGCTCCGGGAACTCGGCTACGAGTTAGCCTACCCGACCTTCCGGGAGGGGTATCGAGCCGCCATCGAAGCATACAGAGCCGCCGAAAGCGACTAAAGCGCTCGCTGAGTCGTCAGGAGGAGTCGAACACGGCCGCTAGAGACGGGGGAAAGTACTTTTAATTCCGATTCAAACCCCGCCGCACATGTCCCTCGACTTCGGGGTCACCCAGCCCGTGGTTCGGCGGGT
>JBEPXB010000500.1:0-3047 GCA_041642135.1 Halobacteriales archaeon
CCCCCACGAGTCGGCCGGGATGGTCGCCTCCCTGACCGTCCAGGAGGGCGGTGGCGGCGGTGGTGACGGCGGCGGCGAAGGGGGTGGCGGCCCACCGCCGGTCCCCGAAAGCGCCCGGACGCTGGCACTCGCCACGATATTCGGACTCCTCTCGACGCTCGGACTCGCCTACTTCTTCATGAAGTACGGCGGGGACTACGGCGCGGAGGAGGAGTGAGCGGAGCGAGCGAACCCGAGGAGGAAAAAGAGGTGGTTTAGTACTTCGGGTCGGCCCCGGTCGCCGCGTAGATGTCGTCCATGACGTCGTCCCGCCGCGAGCGCCAGGCCTCGAACCCGTCGGGCGAGTCGGGGTAGGCCTCGTAGTGGGTCAGCAGGCGGTCCGCGAGGTTCTTCGTCTGCCAGAGGTCGTAGAGCGTGCCCCAGTGGCCGAACGACTTGATCGCGGTGCGGAGTTTGAGCGCGAGGCCGATCTGTGCCGAGCCGGAGTAGAGCGCCTCCGAGAGCTTCCCGGTGGGGAGCGCGGCGAGCAGGCTCATCAGGTCGTCGAGGTCGTACGCGGTGGTGAAGACGTTGTAGACGTCGAGCGCGGCGTAGCGGGCGCCGAAGTGCTCCATCACCCGGCTGTTGTACTCCCAGAGCGCGCCCTCGCCCGTGTCGCCGGACTCGATGGCCTCGACGGCCTGCTCGGCGGCGTAGGTCCCCGCGTAGGCGGCGCCGGCGATACCGCCGCCGGTGGTGGGGTTGACGTGGCCGGCGGCGTCGCCCACGGCCACGAACCCGGGCGCGACGGCGGAGTCGTACGGCCGGCGGGTCGGGAGCGCGGCGCCGAGTTTGTCGATCACCTTCGCGCCGTGGAACTCCGGGCGGCGCTGGAGGTCGTCCCGGAGGTCGTCTACGAGCTTCATCGGCTCCTCGTTCATCTGGAAGCCCAGTCCGGCGTTGATCTCCGTCTCGGTCCGCGGGAAGTACCAGAGGTAACCCGCCGAACGTTTGGTGGGCTTGAACACCAGCGCGTCGGACCACTCGACCGGTTCGGGTACCTCGACGATCTCCCGGTAGGCCGAGCAGAACTGCGAGTAGCGGACGTTCGTGTCGAACGTCGCCTCCGAGAGGTCGGCCTTGTCCTGGAGGATCGAGAGCGCGCCGGCGGCGTCGATGACGAGGTCGGCCTCGTACTCGGCGGGGTCGCCCTTGCGGATCGCCTTCAGGCCCGTGACCCGGCTGTCGTCGTCCTGAACGACGTCGTTGACGACGGTGTCGTAGTGGAACTCGGCACCGGCGTGCTCGGCGCCGTCGATGATCCGCCGGCCGTACTCCCAGCGGTCGATGACGGCGAGTTCGCCCGGAACGGGGATCTCGAGGACGACGTCCTCGGCGGGGATCTCGAAGCGGCCGTGGTCGACGTCGGTGTTCGTGAACGCGGGCTGTATCCGCGACTTCGGTATCGCCTCCGGGAACTCGTCGGCCCCCTTGAGGGCGTCCCCACAGGCGATGTGGCCCGCTTCCTCGGCGTCCTTGCGCTCGACGACGACGACGTCGTAGCCGGCCTGTCCGAGGCGGGCCGCGGCGTAACACCCCGCCGTGCCGGCGCCGACGACCGCCACGTCGAACGTGTGGGTGGTCATGGTCGCACCTCGCGGCCCCCGGAGCAAAACCCTTTACTCTCCGAACGATGAGGGGCGGGCCCGCCGCGCCGGTTCGGCGGTGGCGGGTGGAAAGAGTTTAGGCCGGTCTGGCGGAACCGGTGGACATGGCCGAGTACACCGTCGAGTTCGTCGGGACGGGTGAGACGATCACCTGTTCGGACAAGCAGACCATCCTCAGCCGGTGTATCGAGGAGGGCATCGCCCAGGAGTACTCGTGTCGGGTGGGGATGTGTCTCGCCTGCTCGGCGGAGATACTCGAGGGGGAGGTGGCCCAGACGGTCGCGACCAAGCGCGGGCTCACCGAGGAGGAGGGCGAGAACTACGCGCTCACCTGCATGGCCCGACCGCAGTCGGACCTCAAGCTCGACCGCGGGAAGTACCCGCCGAGCATCGAGGGAGACGCGACGACGGACCCAGCCGCAGCGGCCGACGACTGAACCACCACTTTTTGCTGTCTGCGAGAGAGCGAAGCTCTCTCGCGATGACGAAAGGCGCTGCGCGCCTTTCGGACCACGTCGGGTTCCCTTGCGTGCCTTCGGCGCGCGGCGGGAACCACTCCTTGCAAAAACGTGGGGAAAAACTGCGCCCTCCACTCGCTTCGCTCGCTCCGGGCGGGTGAGTGTACTGGTGGTTCCGCACCGCAGCCGAAGGGGGTCTGGATCGGTTTGGATCGGTCACACCGGGCTGGTTGGACGGGATGACGATGCGGTCAGGGATGACGATACGAGTTGATCGGGGGGCATACCCTCTCCGTCATGCTCCTGTGGCACGGGCGATCAGTCATCGACGACCGTCGCTTCTTCGGCCCCGGATTCGATCCGCGGGTACGACCCCTCCCAGGGGTTCAGGTTCTCGAAGGCCTTCCCGACCGCGAGGAGCTCCGCCTCCGCGAACCGGGGCCCGACGACCTGCAGGCCGACCGGGAGCCCCTCCTCGGTCAGCCCCGCCGGGACGCAGACGGCGGGGTGGCCGGTCATGTTGAACGGCCAGGCGAGCATCCAGTCCATCGGCAGACCTCGAGTACTCTCGCCGGCTATCTCGGTCGGGAACGGCTCGTCGTGTGTCAGGGGCGGCGTCGCGAGCGTGGGACAGACGAGCGCGTCGACACCGTCCAGAGCCGCCTCGACCGCGTCGTAGAGTTCGGTCCGTACCTCGTCGGTCGCGAGGTAGTCGAGGGCCCCGTGGCCCCGGCCGAGTTCGAGCGTCCGCACGAACGAGTCCGATACCTCGTCGGCGTCCTCGCCCGCGAGGTCGAGGTCGAACTCCCGCTCGAGGGCGCGTGCGGACGAGGCGAACGACACCGTCGCGGAGACGCCGTACGCGTGGGTCAGGTCCCCGTAGTCGGGACCCTCGATCGCTACGTCCTCGACCGTCGCGTCCTCGTCCTCCAGCGTCCCCACG
>JBEPXB010000501.1:0-361 GCA_041642135.1 Halobacteriales archaeon
CCCCGAGATCTCCTGGACCATCAGCAGGAAGTCACAGAAGACGGGCGTGTAGGCGCTCCCGGCGACGTCCGGGCCGTAGAGGACGCCGATCTGGGGGACCTGCCCGGACATGACACACTGGTTGTAGAACATCTTCCCGCCGCGGTAGCGGTCCATGTGCGTGTCCCCGGGGTCGCGCTCCTCGGCGTCCAGCCGGGCACCGGTCGAGTCGACCAGCCGGAGCATCGGGATCTCGAGGTCCATCGCCCGCTCCTGGATGCGGATCACCTTCTCGACGCCCATCCCCCCCAGCGACCCGGCCTTGACGGTGTAGTCGTTGGCGGTGAACGCCACCTTTCGGCCGTCGATGACGCCGACCCCG
>JBEPXB010000502.1:0-3036 GCA_041642135.1 Halobacteriales archaeon
GCTCGGCTTCGACGACGTCTCGCCCGAGACCCTCGAGCGGTAGTGTTCCCGGCTCACCCCGCCGGTCGATGCGGTCGCCGTTCCCCTCTGCAGTGATATACCCGGACGTACCCACCCGTCGAACGGACCGAACCGCACTCTGCCCCCCGGTCGGGGGACGGTCTGCGTCTGGGCGGGCCTATATAAACGGCGTCGGGAACATATCCGGGACTCACCTCGGGGGCTGAGAACCGGGTTCGGGGGTTATCCGGGTCGTTCGTCGTAGATGCACCTGTGGAACAGTCCGGACACATCAGCGGCCCCGGACGACGGGGCTTCAGCGCCGACCCGGCGTACCGGCGGTCACGCGTCCGGCGGACGGCTACCGATCGACCGATCAACACACGATGACACGAACGTACGATAGACGGACCTGGTTGAAGCGGCTCGCCGCGGCGGGCGCCACCGTAGCGGTCGCCGGCTGTACCTCGAACGGCGGGGGCGGCGGTGGCGGAGGTGGGAGTGACGATACGCCGACACCGACCGAGAGCCCGACCCCGGATGACGGCGGTAGTGGCGGCGATTTCGTCGAGACCAGCACCGTCGACATGACGGACGAGCTGACGTTCGAGCCACAGGAGATCCAGGTCTCGGCCGGGACCACGGTCACCTGGGAGAACGTCGGGAGTATCGGTCACACCGTCACGGCCTACGAGGACGAGATCCCCGAGGGGGCCGAGTACTTCGCCTCCGGCGGGTTCGACTCCCAGGAGGCCGCCAACGACGGGTACCCCGAGAAGGGGAACGTCCCCGGCGGGGAGAGCTACGAGCACACCTTCGAGACGACGGGCACCTACGAGTACTACTGCATCCCCCACGAGATGAGCGGGATGGTCGGGACGGTGAAGGTGGTCTGAGATGCCCGGAGAACACCAGCACGGCGCGGACCGTTCACAGAGCGACAGTAGCGACACCGGACACAGAACCATGACTGATCACGACACCGACAGCATCGACGACCGATCGGACGAGAACGTCGACGTCCCGAAGACCCCGGAGCAGGTCGTCGCCGAACACGAGGCCCAGCTCGACGCCCTGCTCGCCGAGGTGGGATCGGCCGACGAGCCGACCGAGGTGAACCTCACACTTCCGGGGCTCGACCTGGAACTCGACCGGCGGAACTTCATGAAGGCCGGCGCGGCCGTCGGCGCGACCACCGCGCTCGCCGGCTGCTCGGGCTTCGGGGGCAACGGGAACACGCCGGGCGGAAGCGGGGGCAGCGGCAGCCAGAGCGACGTCGACAACCACGTCCCCCCGGGGGAACTCGACGACTACTACGGGTTCTGGAGCGGCGGGCACTCCGGCGAGATCCGCGTCGTCGGCGTCCCGTCGATGCGCGAACTGATGCGCATCCCGACCTTCCAGGCGGAGAGCGCCCGCGGCTACGGTCACGACGACCAGACCAGACAGCTCCTGGAGGAGGGCGGCGACTACGCGTGGGGGGACTGTCACCACCCCATCCTCTCGGAGACCGGCGGCGAGTACGACGGGCGCTGGCTATTCATAAACGACAAGGCCAACGGCCGGATGGCCCGCATCGACCTGAAGTACTTCGAGACCGACGCCATCGCGGACATCCCCAACATACAGGCGTGTCACGGCTGTTCGGTCCAGAGCCCGGACACGTCGTACGTCTACGGCGTCGGCGAGTTCCGCCAGCCGCTGCCCAACGACGGGAGCGCCGACCCCACGAACGCCGACGAGTACGCCTCGATCTTCACGGCGCTCGACCCCGAGAGCATGGACGTCGCCTGGCAGCTCCGCGTCTCGGGCAACCTCGACAATTCGGACTCCTCGAAGGACGGGGAGTGGGCGTTCGCGACCGGCTACAACGCCGAGGAGGGGTTCGAGATCGAGGAGATGTCACACGACGACCGCGACTGGCTCAAGGCGTTCGACGTCGAGGCCATCGAGGAGGCCGTCGAGAACGGTGCCGGCGAGGAGATCAACGGCGCGACCGTCATCGACGCCCGCCTCGGCACGAAGTACGCCAAGGGTGACGGTGAGACCGGTTCGAACCCCCTCGTCTACTACGTCCCCGTCCCGAAGAGCCCGCACGGCTGTGACGTCGAACCCACCGGGACGTACGTGACCGCGAGCGGGAAGCTCTCGCCGACGGTCTCCATCGTCGAGATAGCGAAGCTGAAGGAGGTCGAGGACCTCGCGGACGCGGTCGTCGGCCAGCCGAAGGTCGGGCTCGGACCGCTCCACACCACCTGGGACGACCGGGGGAACGCCTACACGACGCTGTTCATCGACTCGCAGGTCGCGAAGTGGAACGTCGAGGACGCCGTCGAGGCCGAGAAGGGCTCCGAGGAGCCCGTCATCGGGAAGATCGACGTCCACTACAACCCCGGTCACCTGCAGGCGGTGGCCGCCGAGACGACGAACCCGACGGGCGACTGGCTCGTCTCGCTCAACAAGCTCTCGAAGGACCGGTTCCTCCCGGTCGGCCCCATCCACCCGGATAACGACCAGCTCATCTACATCGGGGAGGACGCGGACGACGAGACGGGCGGGATGGAGCTCGCGATGGACGAGCCGGTCTACCCCGAACCCCACGACTGCGTCATCGCGCCCGCGGACGCCATCGAGCCGGCGAAGGTCTGGGACAAGGCCGACTACGAGGGCGAGAAGGAGTTCGTCACGGAGGAGAACTCGCGCGTCGAGCGGATCGACGACTCGACGGTCGAGGTGAAGATGGCCTCCAAGCGCAGCGAGTACGCCATCCGCGACTTCACCGTCACGGAGGGTGACGAGGTCCAGCTGACGGTGACCAACATCGAGGGCTCGCCCGACATCATCCACGGGGTCGCCATCCCACAGCACGACATCAACCTCTCCATCGCGCCACAGGACACCCGCGAGGCGACGTTCACGGTGGACGAGCCGGGCGTGTACTGGATCTACTGCACGTACTTCTGCAGCGCGCTCCACCTGGAGATGCGCTCGCGGATGATCGTCGAGCCGAGGTGAGAGCATGAACTACACGCCTCC
>JBEPXB010000503.1:0-3034 GCA_041642135.1 Halobacteriales archaeon
AAGACGACCGTCCCGCCGAGGACCAGGTGTCGGTTGTCGCGACGGTCCATGACCAGCCCGCCGGGGAGGCTGGCGATCCCCCAGCTCAGGAAGAAGACGCTGATGCTCAGTCCCGCGGTCGCCTTGTCGATACCGAACGTCCCGGCGAACAGCGGGATGATGCTCGCCGGGGCGATGAGGTACGTGTTGAACCCCGCGCCCATGCAGAAACACCCGAACAGCGCGACCCACGGACGCCGGTTTCGGGACACGGTCCGGGACACAGCGACGGCGCACAAAACCCCTGTGCCTCCGGGCGAGCGGGGCGCTCGGGCGCTACTTGATCGCGAGCGGATTCACCGGCGACCCGGTCGCCCGGACGACCTTCAGCGGCGAGCAGGTGTAGAGGAAATCGTACTTGCCGTCCTCGGCACAGTCGGCCGCCAGGTCGTCCAGCAGGGTGATCTCGTTCAGGAGTATCCCCTGGTCGCGGATGAACGTCGCGTGGAGCGGAAGCCTGATACCGGAGTCGGGGTAGGTCCGCTCGTTGGCGAGGGTGTCGGTCGCGAACGCCGGGACCTCCATCTCGTAGAACCAGTCCGCGAGGTCGGCGGAGTAGGTGATCCCCGGCTCGTCGAACTCGAGGACCGGCTCCTGCTCGCCCGCGTAGAACCGCTCGAGCCATCCGGTCCTGATGACGAGCACGTCCCGCTTCTCGATCTCGACGCCCTGTTCGTCCGCACACTCGAGCAGTTCCTCCAGCGGGATCTGCTGGTCGCGTTCGAGGTAGTCGACGCCGCGGTGGCGGGCGACGTCGAGCAGTACGCCGCGGCCAACCACCCCGTGCTCGGCGATGGGCTCGACGCTACACCGGTCGAGCCCCCCCTTCGTCGTCCCGGGGTCGAACCCGTTGTAGAGTTGGTCGCCGTACCAGGCGTGGCCCATCGCGTCGACGTGGGTCGTCCCGTGGATCGCGAAGAACAGCACGTCGTCCGCGCCCTGGCGCTCGGCGTGGACCTTGCCCGACTCGTAGTGGCCCCGGTCCCGGCGCATGTAGTGCTGGGTGTCGGGACGGCCGGGGGTCTTCGGGTCGCCGTCCGGGCGCCCGAGCGGGACGCCGAGGCTGAACGTCCGGCCGTGCTCGACCGCCCGAACCCCCCGAAGTACCTGCTCCTCGTCGAGGTAGTTCACCGCCCCCACCTCGTCGTCCTCGCCCCACTTCCCCCAGTTACTCGGTGCGTCCGCGAACGTCTCCGAGAGTCGGTCGTCGCTCATCACCACTCCCACCCGGGGCGCCGAGGAAAGCGTTTCTCCGGTCCCGTGTTCGGACGGGCGGCTCGCGGACGGAGGACCGCCCCCGAACAGTCTCCCGGTCGGGTCGGGAGTCGGCGGTCGAACGTCCGGACGGTGCTGCGGGCCTCGACCCACGACCCACCAGTTATTACCTCCGCTGCTGTTGTGGCAGAGAGAAACCCTCGGTCACGGAGGGGAGACATGAGACGACGCCTGACCAACCTCCTCGGAGTCGGGATGGGGGTGTTCACCCGCATGCTGTTCCGGAAGGACGACCCGCTCGGGGTCGAGGAGGCCGACTGCTTCGACCCGTCGCGGGCACCGGAGCTGTACGGGCCGACCGACGTCACCGCGCAGGTCGCCAACCAGCGCCTCGCGGTCGGGCTGAACGGCGACGGGACGGTCACGGTGTTCAGATACCCCACCCCGTCCTACTACGATCAGGTCAAGTACCGGACCTCGTCCCGGGACAGGGAGTTGTTCGGGGCGGCGCCGAACGAGGGGGTGTTCCTGGGGGTCGTTCTCGAGGGTGGCGAGCGACCCGTCTTCGAGCAGTTCAGGACGTGGGAGACGTCCCAGGCGTACGACCACGGGGGGACCGACACGCTCGTGACCACACACGCGAACGACAGGTGGGGGCTGGAGGCCGTCGTGACGGACGTGGTCCCGCCGGACGTGGACGGGCTCGTGCGAGACGTCGAGGTCAAGCGGTCGCCGGGATCCGACGCCGAGAGCGTGTCGCTCGTCGCGTTCGAGAACTTCAACCTCGTCTGCTCGAAGAAGAAGAAGGCCCCGGTCCGGGACTGGTGTCTCGAGAAGCTGAACACCGACACGGCCCAGTACCTGCCCGACGCCGACGCGATCACGCACCTGAAGCGGGGCGTGGACACCTCGACCGGCATCCGGAACTCCATAGCCACCGCCATCGGGTTCCAGGGAACGAGTACCCAGCATCAGGTCGGCGGGGACGCACACGAGCCGTCGGCGAGGGACACGTCGCAACCGTTCGTTCCGACGGACGCGTTCGAGGACGCCAGCGACGGGAAACTCGAAGGGAACGACCGGTTCGACGGCCAGACGACGGGGACCCTGCTGACGCCGCTCTCGTTCTCCGACGGCATCGCCACCGAGCGAGTGCTCGTCACGGCCGCCCGTTCGGTCGGGAGCGAGTCGTCCCCGTCCGGGACCCGGGCGCGTGCAGTAGCCGAACTGGGACGGCTCAGGGGGGACGAGGGAGCGACCGGAAGCGTTCGACGGGCGAAGGAGGCGTGGGTGCGGGACCACCTCGCGGACGCCCCGATGCCGGACACCGACGACGAGGCCGTCCTCGCGGTCTGCGAGCGGGCGCTCGTCTGTCTCCTCACCACGTTCGAGCCGGGGAACGGGGCGATCGTCGCCTCGATCGCGACGCAGTCGCCGTACGGCGAGGACTGGCCGCGGGACTCCGCCTTCTTCAACTACGTGCTCGACCTGATCGGGAAGCCCGAGTGGGTGAGACGGCGCAACGAGTGGTTCGCCGACCTCCAGGTGAAGCGCCTCCTGTTCGACGACCCGATCGTCCCGCCCGGGAACTGGGCGATGAACTACTACGCCGACGGCGTGCCCGGGGGACCGATCCCGTGGGAGATAGACGAGACCGGGTTCCTGCTCTGGGCGTTCTGGGACCACTACAAGGCGACCGGGGACCGGGAGTACCTCGAGTCGGTGTACGACGCGGTCAGGCGTTCGGCCGACTTCCTCGCGTGGTGGCGGGATCCCCGGA
>JBEPXB010000504.1:0-3003 GCA_041642135.1 Halobacteriales archaeon
ACCGGTGACCGGCGGGGCGGTGGTGTTCGTCACCGTCGGGGGTGCGGTGGCCGGCTGTACCGACGTCGCCGGCCCCGCGTCGGGGGCCGGCCGAGCCGCCCCGCTTGCGCCGCCGTCCAGGGGGAGGGCCGCCGCCGGCGAGAGGGCGAGGAGGAGGGCGAGTGCGACCGCGAGAGCGGCCGTGGAGGGACCGTCCATGGTGCGCGCTAGGCGCCGCGAAACAAAAACCCGTCCGTCCGGACCACGGGCGAGGCGGGCACGTCGCCGACGGAGCAGACGTCGCGATACGCGACGAGAGCCGAGTAGACCGTTCATCGAGCCACGAGACGTTTCACTCGCCCATGGAAAGCGTTTTGCCCCGCGAACGTGAGGCTCCGGGTATGCGGCCCGGGCCGCCCTCCACGCTCCTGCTGGTCCTCGCGCTCCTCCTCGCGCTCGCTGGTCCCCCCGGCGTCGCGGCGGGCGCGGAAGCCGCCGCGCCCACCCCACCCGGTGTCTCCGACGCCTCCAGCTTCTCCGAGATATCCGGCACCTCGGGGACCTCCGACGTCTTCGATGCTCCCGGTGTCGCCGAGGGCTCCGTCGCGAACCGGCTCGCTGTGCAGTCCGGCGGCTTCGACCCCAACGTGACGGTCCTCCGGGTCGAGATCGCCACCGACGGGGACGCCCGGTGGACGGTCGTCCACTCGTTCAACCTCACCGACGAGAACGACACCCGGGCGTTCGAGCGCCTCGCGGCGGAGTTCGAGCGCGGCGAGGTCGGCGGGGGGTACCTGGCGACGATGGAACGGGCGGCCGCGGCCGCGAGCGAGGCGACCGGCCGCGAGATGTCGGTACGCAACGTGAGTCGGGAGACGACCGTCGACGACGGAACCGGTCGCCTGGTGACGCGGCTCACCTGGACCTCGTTCGCGCGGGTGTCCGGCGACAGCATCCGCGTCGAGGACGCGTTCGTGCTCGCCTCCGGCTCCTGGCTCCCCGGGCTGGCGGCCGACGAGCGGCTCGTCGTCGGCCCGCCGCCCGGCTACCGCATCGACAGCGCCCCCTCGGCGGACTCGTTCCGGAACGGCTCGCTCGTCTGGGAAGGCCCGACCGAGTTCGGGGACGGCTACCTCTCGCTGACCTACCGGAAGGTGACGCCGCCGCCGAGCCCGGGCGGCGGGACCAACACGACCGCTCCGCCACCGTCGGGACCCTTCGAGGAGCGGCTCCTCCCGATCATCGCCGGGGTGTTCGGCCTCGGCCTCCTGCTGGTCGCCGCCTATCTGGTCTTCCGGCGGGAGGCGCCGATCGGGCCGACCGCCGAGGCGAACGGGGGGACCGAAACGGACGACGCCGGGTCGAGCGCGACCGAACCCGCGGGGACGGACGGACCGACCGAGCCGACCGGTCCCGGCGACGGCGCCCCGGCAGAGCCGGGCGTCGAGGCCGAAGACGACGGGGACGGTGGGACGGACGAGGCACCGGCGGTCGACCCCGAACTCCTTTCCGACGAGGAGCGCGTCGAGCACCTCCTCCGGCAGAACGGCGGGCGGATGAAGCAGGCCAACATCGTCAAGGAGACCAACTGGTCGAACGCGAAGGTCTCACAGCTGCTCTCCTCGATGGACGAGGCCGGCCGGGTCGACAAGCTCCGCATCGGCCGGGAGAACCTCATAACCCTCCCGGACGAGGAGCCCGGCGACTTCGGGGAGTAGGTTCCCCGGCGCCGGTCCAGTCCCCGACTCCGGCGCGTCACCTCCTCGTCCCCGACGCGCAAACAGCCGGCCGGAACACCCCTCCGGGGTCCGTTCCGGCGAGGGCCGCCTCGTTCGGAAACGCTTATCCGCCGACGAACGCCACTTGTGACCGACTACAGCCATGAAAGTACTCGTCACCGTGAAGGAGGTGGCGGAGGTCGAGGACGAGTTCGAGATCTCCGGACTCGACGTCGACAGCCGCTACCTGGACTACGACCTCAACGAGTGGGACGACTACGCCGTCGAGGAGGCGGTCGGGATATCCGAGGCACAGGACGACGTGGAGGTCGTCACGGTCACCATCGGGCCCGAGCGGAGCGAGGAGACCATCCGGATGGCGCTGGCGAAGGGCGCCGACCGCGCGCTCCGGATCTGGGACGACGACATCGAGGCCGCGGAGTTTCTCGACGCGAACACGAAGGCGGAGCTCCTCTCGGCGGTCGTCGAGGCCGAGGAGCCCGACCTCGTGCTCACGGGCGTCCAGTCGAACGACGACTCCTACGGCGCGACGGGCGTCGCGCTGGCCGAGCGGGTCGGCTACGAGTGGGCCGCGGTCGTCAACGCCCTCGAACTCGAGGACGACGTCGCCCACGTTCACCGCGAACTGGAGGGCGGCCTCGAGGAGCTGACCGAGGTGGAACTCCCCGCCGTCCTCACCATCCAGACGGGTATCAACGAGCCGCGCTACGCCAGCCTCCGGGGCATCCGACAGGCTCAGCGCAAGGAGCTCGACGTCCGGGAGCTCGCCGACCTCGGCTTCGACGGGGACGTGCTCGAGACGCCGGTCGAGCGCACGTCGATGTACGAGCCCGAATCGGAGAGCGACGCCACCATCTGGGAGGGCTCGGCCGAGGACACCGCCGGGGAGCTCGCCACGTTCCTCCGCGAGAAGGGGGTGATCGAGGGATGACGGACGTCCTCGCAGTGACGGAGTCCCGGCGGGGCGAACTCCGGGACGTCTCCTTCGAGCTGATCACCGCGGGCCGGAGCCTCGCGGACGAGCTCGGTGGCGACCTCCACCTGCTCGTCGTGAACGGTGACGTCGCCGGCTTCGCCGAGGAGCTGAACCGCGAGGCCGTCGACGCTATTCATACTGTTGACGCCGGCGAGGAGTTCAACCACGACGTCTACACGCAGGCCATCGAGGCGGCCTACGGGGCGGTCTCGCCGACCGCGCTGCTGATGCCGAACACGGTCAACGGGCTCGACTACGCGCCGGCGGTCGCGAGCTCGCTCGACCTCCCGCTCGTCACCGACGTGATCG
>JBEPXB010000505.1:0-3001 GCA_041642135.1 Halobacteriales archaeon
GGGGGGGATGAAAGGATGACCGGGGAGTCAGCCGCGGTCGCCGCCTCCGGGACGACGACAGCGTTAACACGGCACGAGACTCGGAGACGACAATGAGTGACACCGCAGAGCCAACGACGGAAGACACGACGGCGGAGGCGACGACGCACAGCGTGGTAGAGGAGACGGCCGACGGCCGCGACGTCAGCCTCCGGCTCGAGCACATGACGAAGGTGTTCGACGACGACGGGGAGGACGTCGTCGCCGTCGACGACTTCGACCTGGAGGTGTACGACGGGGAGTTCATCGTCCTCGTCGGTCCATCCGGTTGCGGGAAGACGACGACGCTCCGGACCGTCGCCGGCCTGGAGGAGCCCACCGAGGGGAAGATCATCATCGGGGGCGAGGACGTCTCCGGACAGGAACCCCGGGAACGGGACGTCGCGATGGTGTTCCAGAACTACGCGCTCTACCCGCACAAGACCGTCCGGGGGAACATCGGGTTCCCGCTCGAGATACGGAAGTACCCGAAGGAGGAAATAGAGAAGCGCGTCATGGAGACTGCCGAGATGCTCGGCATCGGCGACCTGCTCGATCGGCACCCGTCGGACCTCTCGGGCGGCCAGCAGCAGCGGGTCGCGCTCGGCAGGGCGATCATCCGCGACCCCGAGCTGTTCCTGTTCGACGAGCCCCTCTCGAATCTGGACGCGAAGCTCCGCATCCAGATGCGCACGGAGCTGAACAAGCTCCACGACCGCGTCGGGAAGACCTCGCTGTACGTCACCCACGACCAGGCCGAGGCGATGACGCTCTCGGACCGGGTCGTCGTGATGAACGACGGGGAGATCCAGCAGGTCGACAGCCCGGAGGTCGTCTACGAGAAGCCGACGAACCGGTTCGTCGCGGGGTTCATCGGCGAACCGCCGATGAACTTCTTCGAGGCCAGCGCCGAGGTGGGGGAGGACGGCGTCCGGGTGACCGCCGAGGGCTTCGAACTGACGCTCCCGGCGTCGGTCGGCGACCGGCTCGCCGAGTGGGGCGGGGACACCTCGCGGCTCGAACTCGGGATCCGTCCCGAGGCGTTCGAGGACGCCGCCCTGCTGGACGGCGAGCCGGCCCCGGAACACACGCTCGAGGCCCGCGTGATGGTCGTCGAACCGATGGGCCCGCACAAGGACCTCGCCGTCAGGCCGCTCGCCCGCGAGGACGACGAGGCGTCGGAGTTCACCGCCCGCGTCGAGAACGAAACCGACGCCGAGGTCGGCGACACCATCCGACTCGCCGTCGAGGTCGACGAGGTCCACCTGTTCGACACGGCCACCGGCGAGAACCTCCTCGTGTAGCGGCGCTCGGTCGAACCCCCGACCTCTCTCGGCGGCCAGTAAGGGAACGTTCTTGTCCTCTCCGGGAGCTTCCCCAGTAGAGAGCCGACCGGCACCCGGGGGCGCTTTATTCGCGTGTGGCCCCGAACGAGTCGGTCGCTCGTCACACCACATGACCTACACCATCGGACTCATCGGCTACGGGCGCATCGGCGAGGACGTAGCGGAGCGAGCACGCGCGGACCCGGACTTCGAACTCGAGTACGTCTACGTCCGCTCGGAGAAGGATGCGTTGCCGGGATCCCTCCAGATCAGCGACCCCGACGAACTCGCCGAGCGACCGGTCGACATGGTCGTCGAGGCGGCCACCCCGGCGGCACTGGAGGCGCTCGCCGAGCCGATACTGGCGGCGAGCGACCTGCTCGTCCTCTCCGGGTCGGCGTTCGCCGACCCCGACGTGGAAGCCGAACTGCGGGACCTCGCGGCCGCGAGCGACCACGAGATGTACGTCCCTCACGCGGCGCTGTTCGGTATCGACGGCCTGGTCGACGCCCGGAGCGAACTCGAGTCGGTCCACATCGAGGCGACGAAAGCGCCGGACCACCTCGACTTCGAGTACGCCGGCGACGACCTCGACGTCTCCCTCGAGGACGTCGACGGCCGCACGGTGATCTACGAGGGGTCCACCCGGGGGCTCTGCCGGCGGTTCCCGCGGAACTTCAACTCCCACGCCGCGATGGCGATGGCCGGCCTCGGCCTCGACGAGACGACCTCGCGGCTGGTCGCGGACCCCGAGGCGACGACGGCGAAGCACGTCATCACGGCGACGGGCGAGGGGTTCGAACTGGAGGCCGTCCGCGACAGCGAGATCGAGGGCGTCACCGGCGACTACACGCTCGTCTCGACGTGGGGGTCGGTCCGGCGGATCCTCCGGGCCGACGACGGCCCGCAGTTCGTCTGATCGCCCCGTCGACATCGGCCCCGTGACGCGGTGCCCCGGTGTCGCCACTCGACCGACTCCGGGCGTTCACCTCCCTTTACCCCGCCCCGGAAGTCCCGACGTGATACGCATGACGACGCCCGTGTCACCGAACGGGGTTCCGGTCTCGTTGGCGAGGACGTAGAGTTCCCCGTCGGCGTCCTGGCCGAGGCCTAGCAACGAGAACCCGAGCGTATCCCTGTCGGCGAGGCGGAACTCGCGGATCCCGTCGTTCTTCTTGAGGTAGAACAGCCGTCCGCTCTCGCTCCCGGGGTGGAAGAAGTCCCCGAAGACGTACCGGCCGCGGAGCGGCGGGATCTGCTCGCCCCGGTAGACGAACCCGCCAACGATCGCGATACCCTCGTCGTGGTCGTACTCTGCGATCGGGTCGATCAGGTCGTCCGAGGCGTCGTCTTCACCACACTCGAAGACGAACCCCGGGTCGGCCCCGTTCGGGTCGAAGCAGAAGCTCCCCTCCTTGGTCCGCCAGCCGTAGTTGCCGCCGGGTTCGACGATGTCGACCTCCTCGATGTCGTTCTGCCCCACGTCGGCGGCGTAGAGCTCCCCAGTGCGGCCGTCGAAGGAGATCCGGAATGGGTTGCGGAACCCGTAGGCGTATATCTCCTCGAGGGATCCCGACTCGCCGACGAAGGGGTTGTCCGCCGGAACGCCGTACTGGCCGTTCGCGGAGTCCTCTCCGTCGGGATCGATACGGATGACC
>JBEPXB010000506.1:0-3000 GCA_041642135.1 Halobacteriales archaeon
AACGCGCCGAGGCCGGCGATCGCCCTGGCACCGACGAGCGGCTCGAGGCGGTGTCGACGCGGCTCGACCGGGTCGCCACGCGGCTCGAGGAGGCACGCGCGGACCTCCCCGGTGGGCTATCCCGGGCGACCGATCGCCGGCTCGACCAGGCCCGACGACGGGCCGAGCAGGCGCGGAACGCCGGGAAGCTCTGATACGGTCGTGCGTACCGATGTACCGGCGATCACCCGGACGGGGTCGGTTACCGCCGGTAAAAGACGACGCACGACCGTATGAGTCGGGCGCGAGCGCCCGGCGTTCGACCGCGGGGCCGGCGGGTTCAGTACCGCGTCACGTTCTCCAGTTCGGCGGTCTCGATCCCGTCGAACGCCTCCCGCGCGATGGTCCGGAGGTGGACCTCGTCGGCGCCGTCGAAGATGCGGAACGCCCGGACGTTCTCGTAGAAATCGGAGACCGGGAGGTCCTTGGCGATGCCGTTGCCCCCGAGCACCTGGAGCGCGGTATCGATCACCTCGTTGGCGACGTTCGCACAGAACACCTTGCACATGGCGACCTCGATGCGGGCCTGGTTCCCTCGAGCGATCTTGTCGGCGGCGTCGCGGATCGCCGTCCGCGCGACGTGCAGGCGCATCTCCGCGCGGGCGACGTCGTGCCGGATCGACTGTTTCTCCGAGAGGGGCTGACCGAACGCCTCGCGCTCGGCCACGTACGCCTTCGCCACCTCCAGCGCGCGTTTCGACTGGCCGGCGTAGCGCATACAGTGGGTGAGTCGGGCGGGCCCGAGCCGCTGCTGGGCGTGGGCGAACCCTTCGTTCAGCTCGCCGAGGAGGTTCTCCTCGGGGATGCGGACGTCCTCGTATCGGATCTCGGCGTGGCTCTCGGGCAGCAGGCTCTGACCGAGGTGCGGGACGTCCCGGACGATGTTTACTCCCTCGGCGTCGGTGGGGACGATGAAGAACGAGCAGCCGGAGTAGGGGTGTGCCTCGGTGTCCGTCCGGGCCATCACCAGCAGGATGTCCGACTCGCTCGCGTAGGAGGCCCACCACTTGTGGCCGTCGATGACCCACTCGTCGCCGTCCTTCTCGGCGGTCGTCCGTATCATCTTCGGGTCCGAGCCCGCCCCCTGCATCGGCTCGGTCATGGAGAAACACGAGCGTATCTCCCCCTCGACCAGCGGCTCCAGGTACTCCTCCTTCTGTCGCTCGGTGCCGACGAGCTCGAGCGTGTGCATGTTCCCCTCGTCGGGTGCATCCACCCGCATCGCCGGCGCGCCGAGCAGGGATCGCCCGGCCTCCTCGAAGACGGGGAGCGCGTCGCGGAAGTCCTCGCCCATACCTCCGTATTCCTCGCCGATCTGCGGGCAGTAGATCTCGTACTCGCGGGCCTCCTCGCGGAGCTCCGCGATATCGTCGGGCGTGACGGTGTAGTCCGCGGGAAGCCCCCGTTCGAGCGGCAACACCACCTCGTCCATGAACCGCCGGGCGCGTGCGGTCAGCTCCTCGGCTCGCTCGGAGTCCTGGTACTCCATGACACGCCAGTCCGGCGGGTCCGTAATCAATGCCCGGTGCGCCGGGCCGGTCGCCGTCCTGCTGGTTCATCGACTGTCGGTCGACGAGTTCCCCGTCCGCAGGTCGAAGGAGAGGCACGGGTGCGTCACATGACTCTTCGTGTGACGTCGTGCTCGACCGCCGGAGCGTGAAACGACACCTCGCTACAGCACGTCGCCCCGACATAAAAAATATTTCACGAGTCCGGACGGATTCCTGTCGATGCCGCTCCGGAAGTGCTATACATGACTCCGGTCAACGAGCACAGTGCAATCTTGACACTCTCGGTTGTGCTCGTCGACCAACGGAAGGTGGCCTACCTGAACGACCTTTCGGCCGAGAGACGGACCGCCCGGTCGGTCGGTCGTGGAGGCACGTGCAATGGCTGATCCGGATCGAACGACGTCGGATCCGGACAGCGACCGCGCCCCCGATAGCGATATCCCCGTTACCGGCGAGGCGGTCCCGGACATGCTCTCCTCCGATCAGGTGTTCCAGCGGATCGTCGCGGACGCTGACCACGAGATCACGTCCGGCCTGCGGGAACTGTTCTTCGCCGCCGTCGCCGGCGGGTTCGCGATCACCATCACCTACCTGCTGTACGCGTCGATGTCCGCCGCAACCGAGGGGACTGTCACCGCGGTCCTGCTGTACCCCATCGGATTCATCTACATCATCATCGGCGGCTACCAGCTGTACACGGAGAACACGCTCCCACCGGTGGCGCTGACCCTCGAACGGCTGGCGAGCATCCCCGCGCTCTTTCGGCACTGGCTGGTCGTACTCGCCGGCAACTTCACCGGCGGGGCGATCGGTGCCGTCGTACTCGCCTACGGAGGGGTGTTCAGCCCCGAAGCGGCGACCGTCGCCGCCGAACTGGCCGAAAAGGGCATCGAAACGCCGGTGACGGCCCTCTTTTTCAAAGGGTCTATCGCCGGCCTGATCGTCGCTGGCGTCGTCTGGATGAACTTCGCCGCCCGCGATACCGTCTCGCGGGTCATCATCGTCTACCTGGCATTCCTGGCGATCCCGCTCGGGAACCTCTTCCACGTCGTCGTCTCGTTCACCGAGTCCGTGTATCTGCTGCTCGTCGGCGGCCCGGGGCTCATCACGGCGCTGTCGGAGTTCGTCGTCCCCGTCCTGCTCGGTAACACGATCGGTGGCGTTTTGCTGGTTACTGTCGTCAACTACTACCAGACCAGCGAGCGTCGCCTCGAGATCGACCGCTTCGAACACGTTCGTCGCCTCTCGACCAGGGAGTGGGTGCTCGGCAACCTCGCGGGCCGATCGTACGTGCCGGTGGTCGACACGCTCGGGGATTTCGTTCGTGATCCCGACTCCCACCGCATCCTGGTTCCGGTCGCGAACCCCCGAACCGAGGGTCCGATCGTCGAGTTCGCCTGCACGCTGGCGAGCGGCCACGAGGATAGCACCGTTCACGCCGTCCACATCG
>JBEPXB010000507.1:0-2998 GCA_041642135.1 Halobacteriales archaeon
GTCCCGTCGGCGTCGCGGTCGGCGACGATGGCGCCGTCATAGGGACGGTTGTAGTCTTTTACCGGTGATCGCCGATCCCGTCCGAGCGATCACCGGTAAATCGGTACAACCGTCCCTATCAGTCGTCCCCCGTCGGGGTGGCGACGTCCCGCCGTTTCGCGTCGGCACGCCGGGCGGTGAGGACGAAGCCGACGGTTGCGACGCCGATGAACCCGGCGGCGAGGAGGAAGCCCGCCTCCGTCGAGACGAGGTCCATCGCGCCCCCGACCAGTACCGGCCCGAGGACCTGTCCGACCTTCCAGGAGATCGACCGCAGTGACATCGCGCTCGCGACCGAGTCGTACGCCTCGCCCTCGTCGACGAACAGCGACATGCTGGCGGGGAGGCGGATGGAGTCGGCGACGCCGAGTATCGAGTAGGCGAAGAACAGCGCGAAGAAGGCGCCGCCGAGGACCTGCGTACCCCCGAGGAACGTGACCTCGATGGGGGCGATGCTTCCCTCGACGGCCGCGGCGAGCGGGATGGCGGCGGTGCCGACCCCGTACAGCGAGGCGCCGACGGCGACGAAGTGGTGCTCGCGGCCCCAGCGGTCGGTGAGGTTGCCGACGACCCCTTGCATGAGTGCCTTCGAGAGCTTGCCTCCGGCCAGGATCCAGCCGATAGCGAACGCGGAGATGCCGAAGGCCGTCCGCGCGTAGATGGGCAGGAAGATGATCACCGCCATCTTCCCGAAGCTGAAGGCGAACCGGAAGCCGACCATCGCCCGCAGCATCGGGAGCCCCAGCAGCGACCGGAACGTCTCGACGCCGCCCGCCTCCTCGGGGTCCTTCCGGCCGCCGGGGTTGTCCCGGAGCGCGACCCAGACGAGCCCGAACGCCCCGAGGGTGATCAGGGTGAGGACGAGGTACGGCAGCGTGAACCCGTACGCGTAGAGGAGGTAGCCCCCGAGCAGGTCGCCCGCCATCGAGGAGAACGCCGCGACCTGGTTGTACGACCCGAGCCAGCGGCCCTGCTCGTCGTCGGGGCTGATCTCCCCGACGATCGTCGCCCCGGTGATCCAGAGGACGCTCGCGCCGAGCCCCTGGACCATCCGAATCAGGACCACGTGGACGGCGCTCTCGACGAAGACGAACCCGACGAAGACGACCACGTTGATCAGGAAGCCGGCGAGCAGCCAGCGCTTTGCGTTGCCGGTGTCGACCTTGCGCCCGAGCGGCAGGATGACCACCAGCTGGACAAGGGCGAACGCGGTCCCGAACAGCCCCTCGACGACCCCGGTGGTCCGGAAGACGTCGGCGTACAGCGCGAGCGCGATCAGGACCGTCGAGTACGCCTGACTCCGGGCGAAAGCGGTCCCGGCCAGGGCGGCGAACTCGCGGTCCCGGAGGAGGGAAATAGAGTTGAAACGGCTCACGGGGATGGCGTGTGTCCCGAGGGTCCGAGACGGTGGTAGAAAAACGTCCCGTCACGTATGGACGCTGATAGTGAGTACCGCAGCCCGTCCGACGGTGATCGAGGGGGTCGACCGGACGTCCGGGATCGTGTGCTACCGCACCTTCCCCCGTACCTGGACGCTACCGCACCTTCCCCCGTGCCTGGACGTTCCAGACCTCCTCCACAGCGCCGTCGCGGACTCCCACGAGCGTGTCGTGGAGGTTCACCGTGGTACAGACGTGCGGGGGGACCCACTCGATCCGGTCGCCGACCGCGAACGACGCCTCGCAGTCGCTCACGTCTACCCAGCCGTGCTCCTCGGAGGCGGTGAAGTAGTCGAGGCCGTCGTAGCCGACCGCCGTCGGCGGCAGATCGACGTCCCGGGCGAGACTCTTGCTCCCCGCGTCGACCACGATCCGGTCCTCGGCCTCGGTCGAGATGACCGTCGAGGCGACCGTCAGCGCACAGTTCTCCGGCGAGACGTCCGGGGAGTCCTGCACGAGCCGGCCGTCGTTGAACAGGTACATCCCGGGGTTGATCTCGGTGACGACCGGGTGCTTCCCGCTGTAGAGCGACGTCGCGGTGGAGCCGACGCGCACCTCCTCGACGGGGATACCCGCGTCCTCGATGCCCTCGACCGCCCGCTGTACCTCGTCCATCACCTCGAAACAGCGGGCCTCGTACTCCTCCGGGGTCCGGACGTCGTCCTCGCCGAAGACCATCCCCTCGTAGGCCATGACGCCGTCGAAGCGGAGGTTCGGCTGTGCGGCGATCAGTTCGGCCCGCTCGACCGCGTTCTCGTACGCGGTGCCGACCCGACCCATCCCGGTGTCGAGTTCGAGGACGGCGTTCACCGCCACACCCCGTCGTTCGGCAGCCTCCTGGAGCGGCAGGATGTTCCCGGGACCGTCGACGGTCGTCGCGAACCGGTCGACCGTCGCGGCGACCCGCGTCAGCCGGTCGAGCTTGCGCTCGCCGACGACCATGTACGTGAGGTAGATGTCCTCCAGCCCGCTCGCGGCCATCACCTCCACCTCGCCGAGGGTCTGACAGACGATCCCTCCATCCGTGCGACGGTTCTGCAGGTGTGCCAGCGCGGGCGTCTTGTGGGTCTTGACGTGCGAACGGAGGCGGACGCCGTGCTTCTCGGCGAAGTCGGCGTACCGGTCGAGGTTCGCCTCCATGGTGTCCAGGTCGACGAGTACCGCCGGGGTGTCGACCTCCTCCGTCGGGTCGTAGATGCGCGTGTGACTGTCGGCCGGTGTCGGGAGCGGCATGGTTCCGGTAGGTCGAACGGGTTCCGTGGTAACCCTTGCGCCGTGCGTCTGGGCGCCATCGCGCTCGTCGCCGGATGGAGCGAGCCGACTACGCCCCGAGCGACCGGACTGTCTCGACCACCACGTCGACGCCGATCCCCAGCGAGTCCTCGTCGATGTCGAACCGCGCGGTGTGGTGGCCCGCGACGTTCGACGCCCCGACCCCGATGTACGTCGCGGTGCCCCCCTGCTCCTGGACGCGCCGGACGAGATACGAGGCGTCCTCGCTCCCACCGAAGTCGACACGC
>JBEPXB010000508.1:0-2997 GCA_041642135.1 Halobacteriales archaeon
GTTCACGATAGCCCATACCACATGAGGCGAACCGACCCGTCGGTCCCGCGGCCGGTCGGAGCGACGGCGTCGACTCGCCGTGGTACCGTCCGCGCGCCCGAGCCACACGAGGGCGGGGGCGCCGGTGGCGGCCCGACCCAGAACACAGGACCATGAGCTATCTGACCGACGAACACCGGATGATACGGGACGAGACGCGAGAGTTCGTACAGAACGAGGTGCTCCCGGAGGCCAACGAACGGGACCCGAAGAACGAACGGATGAGCGACGAGCTGATCGAGAAGCTCGGCGAGATGGGCTACTTCGGGCTGAAGACCCCCGAGAAGTACGGCGGGCTCGCGATGGACAACCTCGCCTACGCCGTCGTCACCGAGGAGCTCGCCCGGGGGTGGATGAGCGTCGCGAGCATCATCGCCCGCGGGCAGAACCTCGCCGGCGCCTCCGAGCGACAGAAGGAGGAGTACGTCCCCGACATGGCGGAAGGCAAGCGCATCCAGGCGACGAGCATCTCCGAGCCCGGGGCCGGCAGCGACGTCGCCTCCATGACCACAACCGCCGAGAAGGTCGGCGACGAGTACGAGATCTCCGGCCAGAAGACCTGGGCCACGTACGCGAAGGGCTCTGACTTCATCGTGGTCTACGCGAAGACCGACCCGGACGCGCGGCCCAAGCACAGGGGCATCTCCTCGTTCATCGTCGACAAGACGCCGGGCGAGTTCGACGTCGACGGGCTCACCGGGAACAAGCTCAACACCATCGGCTACCACGGCTGGTACTCCTGGGAGCTCAACTTCGACAACGTCCGCGTGCCCGAGGACAAGCTCGTCGGCGAGGAGGAGGGTCAGGGGTTCTACCACATCATGGAGTTCTTCGAGCCCGCCCGGGTCCACACGGCCGCCCGGGCGATCGGACTGGCTCGCGGCGCGCTCGAGGACTCCCTGTCGTACGCCCAGGACCGCGAGCAGTTCGGTCAGCCCATCGGCGAGTTCCAGGCCATCCGGTTCAAGCTCGCGACGATGGCGACGAAGATCGAGGCCGCCCGACAGCTCACCCACTACGTCGCCAAGCAAGTCGATCAGGACAAGCGGACCGACATGGAGGCCTGCATGGCGAAGTACTACGCCAGCGAGGTCGCCGAGGAGGTCACCAGCGAGGGGATCCAGGTCCACGGTGGCAACGGCTACACCACCGACTACCCGCTCGAGCGCTACTGGCGCGACGCCCGCCTGACGAAGATCTTCGAGGGGACCAGTGAGATCCAGCAGCGCGTCATCGCCGACCACCTGTTCGACCGCGGCGTCCACGCGACCGGCTCGGGGTCCTGAGAACCTCCGTGACGGCTCGGGGCCGGTGACGATCCCGGCCGGGCACCGGCCGCGAGTCACCCACCCCGGACCGCCAGCCACCGCCTCCCCGATCGCCCGCCACCGCCCGCACCGCCGCAAACCCTAACCACCCCCTCGCTGTGGGGTGGGTATGCGAGTCATGGTCACCGGTGGACACGGGTTCATCGGGTCGCACGTCCTCGTACAGCTCGTGGAGGCCGGACACGACGTCGCCTGCTTCGACATCCGCGAACCGTCGGCGGTCGCCGCACCCGTCGCCGACGACTACCGGTTCGTCGAGGGCGACGTCACCGACCCGGTCGACGTGTTCGACGCCGTCGCCCGGTTCGAGCCCGAGCGGGTGATCCACCTCGCCTCGCTGCTCGGCCGGCCGAGCCAGAACGACCCCCGGCGCGCGTTCTCGGTCAACGTCGACGGGACGCTCAACGTCCTCGAAGCCGCTGACACCCACGGCGTCGAGCGGTTCGTCGTCGCCTCCTCCAGTGCGAGCTACGGCCCCTCGACCGGCGACCGGCTGACCGAGGAGACCCCACAGACACCCGAGAGTATCTACGGGCTCACGAAGTACGCCGTCGAGCGGGTCGGCCGGACCTACAGCGAGCAGCGCGGGATCGAGTTCGCGGCGCTCGAACCGCTCCACGGCCTCGGTCCCGACCGCCACCGAGGGAACGTCGAGGACGCCTACATCGTCAAGGCGGCGGTCAGCGGCGAGCCCGTCTCGGTCCCGGACCTCGACACACCGATCGAGTTCATCTACGTCGGCGACGAGGCGACGGCGTTCGTCGACGTGACGCTCGCCGAGGAACTCGCCCACGACCGGTACCTCGTGGGCTCGGGAAACCGGGCGACCCTCGCGGAGTTCGTCGAGATCGTCGCCGAGCGGGTCCCGGGCGCCGACGTCACGCTCCGACCCGGGCGCGAGGAAGGCGAGTACCCGCCGTTCCCGCCCTCGGACTGCTCGCGACTCCACGAGGACGTCGGCTGGGAGGCGACGCTCGACCTGGCCGAGACCGTCGACGCCTACGTCGAGTGGCTGGAGGCCAACCCCGACGCGTGGACGTTCGACCCGGACGACGCGCCCTGGGCGACCGGGGACTGACATCCCACGAGGGTCAGGGAACCCGCGGACCGGGCGACGGCCTCGCCACACGACGCCCACCCACACGGCACGTCGGGATTTATCACCCGGGTGGTCGTGCCGGCCGTATGGCTCGCATCGACCTCGTGGACCCCGACGAGTTCCCCGAAGACCAGCGCGACTCCCTCGCGTCGCTCTCGGCCAAGGAGCGGCTGCCCGAGGAGTACCACCACCTCATCGAGAGCCCGGTCCGGAACATCTACCGGACCGTCGGCCGGTCGCCGCCGATCCTGGTGGCGTTCCGGGAGTTCGGCCGGACCGTCTGGAGCGACTGTGGGCTCTCCCCCCGCGAGCGCGAACTCGTCATTCTCACTGTCGGCCGGGCACTCGACGCCGCCTACGAGTGGCACCAGCACGTCCGGGTGGGGCTCTCGGAGGGACTCGCTCCCGAGGAGATCGCCGCCATCGGCGCCGACGACCGGGATTTCTTCGAGGGACGGGACCGCGCACTGGTGGAGTTCGCCGCCGGGTTCGCGACCGGGAGCCTCGACGTTCCCACGCTCGAGGTGTTCG
>JBEPXB010000509.1:0-2995 GCA_041642135.1 Halobacteriales archaeon
ACGAGCAGCGCGAGGCCCGCCAGCGCGACGTTGAGTATCGGGTCGCCCGCTGCACCGACGCGCGGATACGCGACGAACGGCGACCCGTCGAAGAACAGGGTGGTTGCGCGGCCCCCGTCAGTCCGGAAAGCCATCGTCCGATCCCCGTCGACCTCGGCGAACGTCCGCTCGCCGACCGGCCGCCACCGCTGGGCGCTACCGCCGAGCCGGCTCGTCACGAGCGTGCCGTTCGGCCCGCGGTTCACCTGAAACGTCGAGGGCAGGCCGACGACCTTCAACCACGAGTCGTACGGGATGCGGGTCGAGCGGTAGTCGCCGGTGAACCGGCCGAGGTCGCCCGGGTCCGCGGTCGCCGGGCCCTCGTCCGGAGCCGGGTAGTACCGGTCCATGAACGCCTCGAACAGCTCGTCGCGGGCGGGCACGCCGCCGGCCGCGTTGTACGAGACGAACACGCCGACGTCCTCCTCGGGCAGCACGAACAGCAGGCTGTGGAACAGCTGCGTGTCGCCGGCGTGGCCGATCACCTCACGACCGTTCTCGTCCATCTCGTAGAACCCGTAGGCCATCCCGTCGAGCCCTTCGACGGTAGTGTAGTGGCGCTCGTGCATCGACCGGACGCTTTCGGGTTCGAGTATCCGACCGCCGTCGTGGCTCCCGTTTCGGAGGTGGGCGTTCATGAACGCCGCCATGTCCGTCGCCGTGGCGCTCATCGACCCCGCGGGCGGGATGCCGACGTACTCGAACTCACCCCGGTCGTAGGCGCCCTGCCGGTGGACGTACCCCTCGGCCAGTCGCGACCGGAGGTCCGACCCGACCGGCTGGCGGAACGTGCTGCTTTCCATCCCGAGCGGCTCGAACACCTCGCGCTCGACGTAGCGGTCGAACGTCGTGTTCGCCCGCTCGGCGACGACGTGACCGGCCAGCGCCGCCCCCCAGTTCGAGTACGCGGGGAGTTCGCCGGGCGGACGCACCCGCGCGGGCCGGTTCTCGGCGAGCGCCCGGCCGAGCGGCTGCAGGTCCGACTCCCCCGGAACGATCGTCCCCCCGAGTTCCTCCTCGAAGCCGGCCGTGTGGGTACCGAGGTGTTCGAGTGTCACCGGCTCGCCGTACCGCTCCGGGACGGTCACGGGCGAGTCCTCCAGGTAGCGGTTCACGTCGGCGTCGAGCGAGAGCCGGTCGCGCTCGACCCCCTGCATCACCGCGGTCCAGGTCACCGGCTTCGAGACCGACCCGATCCGGAAGAGGGTCCGGTTCGCGACTACCGGGCGTCCCGCAGAGACGTCGGCCTCCCCGTACCCCTTTGCGAGGACGGTTTCGCCGTCCTTCACCACGGAGACGGTCGCTCCGGGGACGTCGTGGGCGGTCATGCTCGCTTTCATCACGCCGTCGAGCCACGCCTCGAGCGCCTCGGGGTCGTCGAGGTCGTGTTCCGATACCGACTGCCGGTCGGCCGCGACCGCCGCGGCCGGCCCGGCCTGCGAGACCACGAGTAGCGACACCATCGCCAGGGAGGCCAGGGTTCGCGGGGACATGAGACCACACTGACCACTCGTTCAGAAAAATCTTGCCCACGGTAATGTGCTAACACCCGACACCTCGTCGCTCGACCGAACGGGGACGACATCCAGCACCGGTCGGCCTCGAGAGGGTCGCGCGGACCCCGAACGGAACGAACGGAGCGGGTCGACCCGCGTCCGGGAGACACTGGAGTCGAACCACCGAACTGACGACTGGTCGCCTCCTCCGCCGGACCGATACAGGCTTTTCACCCGTGCCGGCGAACGCCCAGTATGTCCGAACCCGAGGCCGGGACCGAAGCCGAGCCCATCACCGTCTACTCCGACTACGTCTGCCCGTTCTGTTACCTGGGCCGGGAGTCCCTGGCGCGGTACCAGGAGACCCGCGATGACGACCTCCGGATCGAGTGGCACCCGTTCGATCTGCGGAGCCAGAAGCGCAACCCCGACGGGACCATCGACCACTCGGTCGACGACGGGAAGGACGAGGAGTACTACGAGCAGGCGAAGCGGAACGTCCGCCGGCTGGCCGAGAAGTACGACGTGGAGATGGACCTGGACATCGCCACGGACGTCGACTCCTTGCCGGCGCAGGTCGTCTCGTACTACCTCCGGGAGCACCACGACTACGGGACCTGGCTGGCGTTCGACGAGGCGGTCTTCGAGGCGCTCTGGCAGGAGGGCCGGGACGTCGGCGACGAGGACCTGCTCGTCGGACTCGCGGCCGACGCCGGCGTCGACGAGGCGGAGGTGCGGTCGGCGCTCGACGACGAGGACCTGCGCGAGGAGGTGCGCGAGCGGTTCGCCGAGGCACAGCGACACGGGGTCAGCGGCGTCCCGACGTTCGCCTACGACGGCTACGCCGCACGGGGGGCGGTTCCACCCGAACAGCTCGAGCGGCTGGTCGAGGGACCGGAGTGAACGCGGGGCGGCGACGGTTCCTCGCGGCCCTCGGGACCGTGGGATCGTCGGCGCTCGCCGGCTGTTCGTCCCCCGCGGGATCGAGCGGGAACGGGGGTGAGGCAGACGACCGGACCGGGACGGCGACGCTGACGGCCGCGCCCGCTTCCCCGACCCCGCCCGGGGGAACGCCCGGACCCGCCACCGCGTACCGGTACACGTCGCTGACGCCGGGCGGGAACCGCGTCGTCGGCGGGACGCTCGATCTCGGTGCGGCCGCCCCGGTGGACCTGACCTTCGAGTCCGACCCTCGATGGGTCGTCGCGCGACCGGAGCCGGACGGCCCGGGCGCGGACTGGGTGGTGGTGTCGGAGTCGGGCACGGTCTCGGCGTTCGGGGTCCGACGGGACGGTGCCCGGTCGCTGGACGTGACCCCCTCGACCGTCGAACCCGGTCGCCCGCCGGTCCTCCGTTCCACCGGACGGGCCACGCTCCTCGCGCCCCCCGGCGACGCCTCGAAACTGACAGATCCCCTCCCACTGGGCGGGTCGGGGCTGCTGTACGTACGGTCCGACGGG
>JBEPXB010000510.1:0-2990 GCA_041642135.1 Halobacteriales archaeon
GTCGCGTCGGCCCGGACGCGGCCGGCCAGCTCTCCCGGTACGTCGACGCGCTCCGCCGCGAACTCCACGCCGACACCGAGGTCCGCGGGATACTGGTCGCCCCCTCGGTGACCGACCGGGCGCGACGGCTCCTCGCCGAGCAGGGGTTGGAGTTCGTCGCGCTGGGCCCCGAGAGCGACGGCTGACCGGGAGGAGCGTACCGCTTCGCTTCAGCCGTCCTCGGCCAGCCGCTTCAGCTCCGCGAGCGTGTTCAGCGCCTCCAGCGGCGTCGTGCTCCCGACTTCCACGCCGTCGAGCACTTCGAGGACCGCCGCGGGCGGAGTTTCCGGGCCGACGCCGTCCCCACCGGCGGTGTCGCTCGCGCCGTCCGCGTCGTCTCTCTCACCATCGACACCCCCGTTCGCGGCGGTCGCGTGGCCGTTCGTCCGCTCGTCGGGGTCGCCCCCGAGGAGGTCGCGCGCCCGGTCGACGACGGGATCCGGGACACCGGCCATCCGGGCGACGTCGACGCCGTAGGAGGCCGTGGCGGCCCCGTCGCGGATCTGGTGGTCGAAGGTCACGCCCTCGCCGTCCCGGGTCCCCTCGAAGTGGCGGTTGCGCGCCCCCGGGAGCGACTCGGCCACCGCCGTCAGGTCGTGGTGGTGGGTGGCGAACAGGGTGAACGCGCCCACCTCGTCGTGGAGGTGTTCGGTGACCGCGCGGGCGATGGCGAACCCGTCCGCCGTCGAGGTCCCCCGACCGACCTCGTCGAGCAGGACCAGCGAGTCCTCGGTGGCACCCGCGAGGATGTCCGCGAGTTCGGTCATCTCGACCATGAACGTCGAGCGGCCACCGGCGATGTCGTCGCTGGCGCCGACCCGCGTGAACACGCGGTCGATCACGGGCAGTCGCGCGGACTCGGCGGGGACGAACGAGCCCGCCTGCGCGAGGATCGCGACGAGGGCGACCTGCCGCATGTAGGTGGACTTCCCGCTCATGTTCGGCCCCGTGATGACCGCCATCGGCGCCTCACGACCCAGGTCCGTGTCGTTCGGGACGAACGACTCCTCGGTCCGCTCGACGACCGGGTGTCGTCCGCCACGGATCTCGATAGCATCCCCACCGACCTCCGGCCGACAGTAGCCGTGCGTCGCGGCGACCTCCGCGAACGAGACGAGGGCGTCGAGCTCGGCGACCGCGCGGGCCACCCGCTGGATCCGCTCGACCTCGTCGGAGACCGAGGACCGCACCCGGCGGAACAGCTCGTACTCGAGGTCGTCGGCCCGGCCCTCCGCGCGGACGATCTCGTCCTCGCGCTCTTTCAACTCCGGCGTGACGAACCGCTCGGCGTTCTTCAGCGTCTGTCGGCGCTGGTACTCCTCCGGGACGGCGTCGAGGTTCGGGTCCGTCACCTCGATGTAGTAGCCGTGGACCTGGTTGTGGCCGACCTTCAGCGAGTCGACGCCGGTCCGCTCGCGTTCGTCGGCCTGGAGGGAGTCGATCCACGCCTTCCCCTCGCGCTCGGTCTCGCGCAACTCGTCCAGGCGCCCGTCGTACCCCTCGCGGATGACCCCGCCCTCGGTGAGTTCGAACGGGGGGTCCTCGGCGACGGCCTCGTCGATGGCTTCGCGGACGTCCTCGAGGGGGTCGAGCCGTCCGCCGAGCTCGCACAGGCGGTCGGATTCCGCGTCCGCGAGGTGCGCCCGGAGGTCCGGGAGCGTCGCGAGCGTGTCGTGGAGCGAGCGGAGGTCGCGCGCGTTCGCTCGCTCGCGCGAGACCCGCGCGACGAGCCGCTCGAGGTCGTAGACGTCCGCCAGCCGGTCGTGGAGGCCCTCGCGTGCGGCGACGCTCCGGACGAGCTCGCCGACGGCCCCGTGGCGCGCGGCCATCTCGTCGGTGTCGAGCAGCGGTCGTCGGAGCCAGTCGCGGAGCTTTCGCCGCCCCATCGCACACGCCGTCTCGTCGATCACGTCCACGAGCGCGGTACCCGTGGCCCCGTGGACCGACCGGGGCTCGAACAGTTCGAGCGACCGCACCGCGACGGCGTCCAGCAGCACGTACTCCCGGGGGTCGTACCGCGTCAGGTGGGTGAGGTACTCGAGCCGCCCGAACTCCTCGCCGTCCTCGTCCGCGCCGCCCCGTGCGTACTCCGCGTAGGCGAGCAGCGCGCCGCAGGCCCGGACCTCCGCCGTCGACGCGAGGAGCGTCCCCGGCGGCCCGAAGTACGACGCGACCGTCTCGCGGGCCCGCTCGGGTTCGAAGACGTCGGGGTCGAACGGCGTGACCATGCAGTCGTCGTCGAACGCGTCGATGCCCTCGCCCACTCCGGGACCGACGACTGCCTCTGCGGGACCGAACCGGCCCACCTCGTCGCGGACCGCGTCCAGGTCGTCGAGGCCGGTGGCGTAGAAGTCCCCCGTCGAGACGTCGAGCACCGCGAGGCCGTAGGGCGTCTCCTCTGGGTCGTCCTCGCGTGCCAACGCCGCCACGAAGTTGTTGTCCGCCCCGCAGAGCAGTTCCGTCTCGGTGAGCGTTCCCGGGGTGACGACCCGCGTGACTGCCCGTTCGACCGGTCCCGTGGCCTCCTCGGGGTCCTCGACCTGGTCGGCGACGGCCACCCGGTAGCCGGCGTCGAGCAGCGTCTCGATGTACGACTCCGCGCTGTCGACCGGGACGCCCGCCATCGGGTAGGTCCCAGTCGAGTCCTCCCGTTTGGTGAGCGTGATCTCGCAGAGTCGCGCGACCGTCTCCGCCGCCTCGCAGAACGCCTCGTAGAAATCTCCCACCTGGAACAGCACGAGCGAGTCGTCGTACCGCGCACAGAGGTCGCGGTACTGCGTCAGCATGGGCGTCAGCTCGCCGGCCATCGCCTCCGGCGGGCCCAGCGCCGGATCAGCGTCCGCGTCCATGTCCGGGGGTGCGCCTCGTCGGGCAAATACCCCTCGGTCGGCGGCTCTACGCCGACCCGCCACGGGCGTTCCCGACCGGCTCCGGACGTGGTGGCTCGCCGG
>JBEPXB010000511.1:0-2988 GCA_041642135.1 Halobacteriales archaeon
GCCGATGCCCGAACTCCCGCCGGTGACGACGACGCACTCGCCACTGAAGTCGAACTGGAGGGAACCCATGTCCGGTCCTCGCGGTGGCGCCGATTAAAGCTTCCCGGGGTCGGTCTCGACCTCGCGCGACAGCGCCGTGACCGCGAGCACCACATCCCTGGCTCGCCGGCCTCGTACCGACGGTCGGTGTCTTTTACCGGTGACCGCCGCTCCCCTCCGGACGATCACCGGTCCATCGTTAGGACCGTCCGTATCAGCGGCCAGCCGTCGAGGCGATCCGGGAGAGGTACGCCTCCCGGGAGAGGTCGCCGGCGGCGAACTCGCGGGCCCACGAGGACTCGACGGTGAGCCGCCCGACCCGGTTCCCGTCGGCGGTCGCCACGATCCGCAGGCGCTCTGTGTCCCCGCCCGAGCCGACGTGCCGGGCGTAGAGTTCGGCGACCGTCGCGACCTCGCCGGTGAACGCCTCGTTCGAGGCCGCGTCGGTCCGGTAGACGAGTTCGAGCCGCCGGCCGCTGTACCGGAGCGTCTCGACCTCGTACTCCTCCTCCACCGCGGCACGGAACTCCCCGGCGGTGAACGTGCCGTCGTCGTCCGGTTCGACCGCGTCGACGGCGCCGTAGCGGTAGCCCAGGCCGAACGGGTCGCTCACGACGAACACCCCCGAGCCGGCGAGCACCGCGACGGCGGCCACGGCGACGACGACGAACGCGACGACCGCCGGGAGCGGGTTCTCCGCGAGCAGATCGAGGAAGCTCGGGGTCTCGAGCTCCGAATCGAAATCCTCCTCGGTGACCTCCACCCGGTCGAGCCGCATCGCGCCGCAACGGTCGCAGGGCGGGTTGTTCTTGGGGTGCTCGTGGCCGCACTCCGGGCAGCGCCACACGTCGTAGCGCATCCGCGCGCCCGGCGACTCGTCGGGCTCCCCGCTGTCTGCCATACCGGGTGTAGTATCCGGAGACACTCCACCCTGTCGTTCGCCGGACGGGACCCATCCGTCCGCGGTCACCGGAAACACCGATCCCCGTTCCGGGGTGACCCGTCCCGGCCGGGCGCTCCCCGGTCGCCGTCGAACGCTACCCGGTCCGACAGTCGTGCTCGACCAGCCGACGCCGTTCCCGCTCGCCGGGCGGCCCGTCGAGCCGGACCGGCTCGCGGACGGCGTAGACCGTCACGTTCTCCAGTCCGGTCGCGCGGGTGCGGTCCCAGCGGGCGCACAGCCCGGCGGCGAAGGGGCGTACCAGCCGCGGCTCCTCGCCCCAGACGAGCGAGACGACGTACTTCCGCCAGCGGACGCTCTCGTAGGACGTCGACGGGCGGTCCCAGCGGTCCTCGTCGGGGGAGAGGCGAGCGCCCTCGTACGCGTCGACGCGCTCGCCGTCGATCGTCCTCCCGGGCGCGACCACCCACTCCCGGTTGTCCGGTGGCGCGGTGGCGAACACGTCCCAGAGGACGTCTGACCGGCGGGTGTCGACCGCGGCCTCGACGGGGACGTAGCCCAGCGCGACCGCGTTCCAGACGAGGACGCTGGCGAGCAGGACGGCGACCACGGCGCGCGAGAGACGGCGGACGCTCCGCCTCGATAACGGAACGGGAACTGGAACGGGGACGGTACCCCGGAGACGCGATCACGGGCGACCGGTCCGGTCCGTCGTCCCACGTCGATCGCGCTCGGTGTCCCCTCGCCCGAGTCGGTCCTCGAGCCACACGACCGGTCGCGTGGCGGCGAGACGGTCCCAGAGGCCGGTGTGGACGTACGGGAGCAGCGCGGCCACGGAGACCAGCGGGAACAGCCCCAGCCGCATCGTGGCGAGCATGCCGAGGTGGCCCGCCGCGAAGCAGACGGACAGCGCCGGGCCGACGGTTTCGGCCAGCAGCTCCCCGGTCGGGAGGGTGTAGCAGTCGAGCTCGAACACGAGCCGGATCGCCCGACCCGAGGGCCACGCCGTCCCGCGGAGTTTGAGGACGGCGTTCGTCCCGTAGACGAGGACGGGCTGGACGAGCAGAGCGGCCGTCGCGGGGCCGGCGAGACGGGTCGACGCGACGGTGTCGCCGTCGTCGTCTCCGGCGACCCACCACCGGGGTCCCGCTCGGCCGGCGGCGGCGTCCAGCGACCACCGCGCACCCAGCGGGAGGAACAGCCACCAGAACAGGGTCCGCCGGAGCAGTACGTCCCCGCCCGCGATGACGACCGGGTTGCGGACCTGCAGGGAGACGAGGAGCAGCCACGAGACGACCGCCGCGACCCGCGTGTGGTAGCCCGCCGCGAGCGCGAGCGCGGCGACACCCGCGAGGAGGAACAGCGCGGCTCCCGCGGTCGCCCCGCCCCACAGCGCGTGGACGGAGAGCGACGAGACCACGGGCCGTGTCGCGCGCAGCGCGGCCCGGGGGAGCACCCCGGCGTCGGTGTAAAAGAAGACGAGGAACCGCGACCGGGCGAGGAGGTCGACGAGGAGGAGCCCGCCCAGCGCCATCCGGAGCGCGGCGAGCGCACGGACGTCGACGGCGAACCGGGGTCGAGTTATACCCCTGACCTGCGTCCGGGTCGGACGATGACGAACGGATTCCGCGAAACCGACGGCGACAGGACCCGGTCCCGCGCGAACGAGGTCTTCTGGGAGCCCCACTCCAGCCCGCGGAGCGTCTGGCCGCTCGTGGCGGCCTATCCGGTACTGGTCCTGGCGGTCTACCGCCGGAGCAGGCTACTGCTGGTCGGAACGCTCCTCTCCGTCGCGGCGAACCTGCTCGTCGTCTCGCCGCCGGAGACCGACGACGCGTGGGCGACCCGGGTCGTCCTCGGCGAGCGGGTCTGGCTCGAACGGGGGCTCGCCTCCTCGCCGCGCGACCTCGGATTGACGGCCGTCGGCGCGGTCGTCAACCTGTACACGCTCCGTGCGGCCGTGCGGCGACAGCCGTTTCGGACGGGTCTCGGGACCGCGGCGTCGATGGCGCTCACGTTCCTGTTCTTCGACCGGATGGTGCGGCTCT
>JBEPXB010000512.1:0-2986 GCA_041642135.1 Halobacteriales archaeon
CGAGCGCGGGTGTCGAGATGTCGGGGACGTGGTCGGCCAGCCACCCGCCCACGCGCTCGAGTTCGGGGACCGCCCGCTCCTCGCGGGTGGTCTCGAGCGCCCACTCGCAGGCCCCGTGGAAGGTGTCGACCTGCCGTTCGAGGTAGCCGTCGGGATGGCCGAGGTCGCCCAGTCCGACCGCCCGATAGTCGACGCCGTGGACCGCGGCGAGCGTATCGACGAACTCGGTCGCGAGGGCGTCGCGGCGGTCCGGGGTGGCGAACCGTGCCGGCTCCTCCGTGCGGATCACCTCGCCGTGGAGCCGGTCCATGACGTAGAACGGCGCGCCGAGGTCAGAGTCGTTCTCGCGGGCGGCGACGACCCGCGGGACCGGCACGTCGGTCCCGGCGAGCGCGTCGAGGATGCGATACTCCCGGAGCACCTCGTGAGCGCCCTCGGCCGTCTCGTCGGGCGGCGGTCGCCGGAGGACCAGTTCACGCTGGCCCCACCGGACGAACAGCGTGTCGTTCGAGTAGCCCGCGCCCCGCCCCTCGACGGCGAGGTCCCCGGGACCGAGTTCGGCGTCGAGGAAGGCCGCGAGCGCCTCCCGGTCGAGGTCGGTCATGGAGACGCGTCCGGGCGGACGGTGATAACGGCTTCCCCGGTCCGGAGTGTTCGGCGCCGGTCCCGGTCTCGACTGCGCGCCGGTCCCGACTGTGCCTCGGTCAGTCCGCTTTTACACCGAGCGCCTCGAACGCCCGGTCCGTATCGCCGTCCATCCGCTCCAGCAGGTCGCGGACGACGGCCCGCTCGTCCGGGCTGGTCCCGGCGAGGACCATCCCCTCGTCGGGCTGGCCGTAGACGACGCTCGCGCCGTCGGGGGCGGCGAGCACCGCGGGCAGCGCCGCGAGGTCCTCCTCGCCGTCGACCACGAGAAGGGTCGTCCCCTCGTCCGCGCTGGCACGGTCGAGCGCCGCCCGGAGTTCGGCGAGTAGCGACGCCGAGAGCGTCGCGGCGGGGTTCGGCACCTCCACCCGGCGATCGAACCCGTCGATGGCCGCCCAGATCTCGTCGTCGACGGCCTCGCGCTTGGTCAGTCCGTCGACGAGCGCGACGTCCGGCCGACGGTCGGCCCGGAGGAGGTGGTACGTGACGACGTCGCCGACGGTCACGACCGGATCGCCCGCGTCGGCGAGGAGGGCGGCCGTATCGGTGTATATCGGGCCGAGGGGGTCCTTCAGCTCGCCGCGGAGCGTCCGCGGGAGCGAGAGCAGGACCTCCGCGTCGGCTCCGGCACCGGCCGCCGGTTCGGCTTCCCCCGCCGGGGTCGGCGTCGGGCTCGAGTCGGCTCCCGTCTCCCCCTCGGCGTCCGCGCCCGTGTCCGCGTCGCCCGTCACGCTACCGGACCTTCAGCGCGTACTTGCCGGGCTCGTCGACCTCCATCTCCCGGGCGATCTCGCTCTCCTCGGGGTGGGCGATGATGACGTAGCCCGCCCAGTCCTCGGTCAGCGAGTTCGACCCGCAGACCGGACACTGCTCGCCCTCGCTCACCTCGAGGACGCGGTGACACTCGCGACAGACGAGTCGCTTGGCCATGCTAGTCCCCCGCCTGCGCCTCGCGGCGCCGCCGGTCGGCCTCGAGCCACTCGTGCTTGCCGAGGCCGGGCTGTTTCGCCGTCAGGCCGATCTTCGAGTCCCGGGGGTTCCGCTCGTCGACGCTCTTGGTGACGATCCGCGTCCGGACGGCGTCGCCGACGCCGAGCGCGTCGTTCGAGTCCCGCGAGGCCAGCCGCTGGTTCTCCTCGTCGAACGCGAGGTACTCGTTGGAGATCTGCGAGACGTGGAGCAGGCCGTCGACGGGGCCGATGCCGACGAACGCCCCGAAGTTCACCACCTCGACCACCTCGCCGTCGACCACCTCCTGCATCCCCGGGTCGAACGTGATGGCGTCGAACTCCGCCTCGTAGTAGACGCCGGGGCGATTGGGAAGGACCGCACCGTCGCCGATGTCGTGTACCTCGGCGATGGAGACGACGGAGCCGACCTCCTCGTCCATCCGCCCCTCGAGTTTGTCCTGTAGCAGCCGTTTCACCAGTTCCGGGGTGACGTCGTCGAGGTACTCCGGGGGGACCTCCACGGTGTCACGCAGTCGCGCACGCTTGTACATTATGGTCGAGTTACGTCGAGTTTGTTTCGCCCGCGTAAACAGATTACGGGGACCGCCCGATCCAGCAGCCGGTCCTTCAGGGGACCGTCGTTCGTCACCGCGTAGTCGCAGTCCTGTGTGGTGGCGACCTCGACGACCGCGTCGTCGGCGTAGTCGGCGTCGTGCTCGACGACCTCGTGCCGTCGGGCCAGGTCGGCCCCGACGCTCGCGGCGACCGCTTCCTCGCCCGCGCCGGCCGAGAGCGAGTCGAGTTCGGCCAGCACCGCCTCCGGGACCAGGGCCTCGTACTCCCCGCGTCCGAGCAGGCGGTCGAGTTCGTCGAACGTCCGCACGCCGAGTTCGACTGGCATCATCAGCGCGTTCGTGTCGAGCACCACGCGAGTCACGTCACTCCAGGGTCCCGACGCCGATGAGCCGCCAGCGCGACCCCACGCGCCGGTTGATAGCGATCTTCGCGCCGGGGTCGGCACACACCGGTCGCTTCAGCTGGACCTCCGCCTCGCCCGAGCGGGCCGAGGTGACCGCGCCGACGGTCGTGGCCGTCCCGACGGTGAGCATCAGCGGCTCGCCCGTCGTGACCTCCTCGACCTCGTCTGCGCCCTCGCCGACCACGCGGTCGAGCAGTTCGATCGACATCGTGAACGCGTCGTGGACCGGCGGGAGCGTCCCCGGCGGGCCGGCGACCTGCCCGGCGAGCGCGTCACCTTTCGTCACCGACGGGTCCAGCCCCGTGCCGACCCCGACGAGCCCGCCGGGCCGGACGGAGTCGACCATCTGCCCGCCGGCCTGGAGCGACCTGACGGCCGTGGAGACGGGTTCGTACGGGCCGTCTCCCTCCTG
>JBEPXB010000513.1:0-2983 GCA_041642135.1 Halobacteriales archaeon
GACGTCCCCCATCTCCGGTCCCTGGTCGGGGTTGAACCCGACGGCGTCGATCGGGAGATCAGCAGGGAACTCGTCGACGACGTGGACCAGTACCACCGGGTTTTCACCGGTTGGCTGTATCTCGATGGTACCAGTGATCCTCTCGTCTTCCTCCGCGAGCTGTCGAGTTATGATAACGTCGTCGTCCGATACGGCCGTCTCGTCGATTACGGATGTCGTGTTGCTCATCCTACCCCCCGTTCGTGTTTCGGCGTCGAACACGCAAATAACCCCCTCAGCGTTTTCTCTCTCCGAAAATGGTCATTGAATAGACTGGTGAGGGCCCCGGGGACGGCTCGGCTTCCGTGCGCGCGTCGGGCTCGCCTCTCCCTCGTGCTGGCCTCGCTTCTTCCTTTCGTCGCCCTCGCGTCACCCTCGCTTCGCCCCTCGTGGCGGTTCTGACGGTCGCGTTCCGAGGAGCCAGTACCCGATGGCCCGGGAAGCAGCAGCCGATGTTCCCGGACCCGGCGTCGACCGGAGTCGTTCGTGGCCGGCGGGGTGGTCGAGGGCGTAGGCAACCGACCCGTTTTTATCGGCCTGTCCGTTTCCACGACCAATGGCATCGCGATGGCGACTGCTCCTCCCGGGGTGGCTCAGAGCCGTCCCGGCCGACCTCGGCGCCATCGTCGGCTTCGTGTTCGTCACACTCGGGACGGTGTTCCTCCCGGTCGTGAGCGAGACGCCCGCGCGGGTCGTCCTCGGCCTGCCGTTCGTGCTGTTCGCCCCGGGCTACACCTTCATCGCGGCGCTGTTCCCCGAAGCCGGGAGCGGCCCCGTCGGGGACGACGGTGACGATGGCGACGGCACGACGGGCATCCGCGAGGGGAGCGGGATCGACGGCATCGAGCGCGTGGCGCTGTCGTTCGGGACCTCGATCGTCATCGTCCCGCTGATCGGGCTCGTGCTGAACTTCACGCCGTGGGGGATCCGCCTCGTCCCCGTCATGGTCTCCGTGGGGGGGTTCACGCTCGTCGCGGCCGCCGTCGCCTCCCATCGACGCAACGAACTGCCGGCCGACGAGCAGTTCGCCGTCCCGTATCGCGAGTGGCTGGTGACCGGACGGGCGGAGCTGTTTCACCCGGAGACTCGCGTCGACAAGGCGCTGAACATCCTGCTCGTGGTCAGCCTCCTGGTGGCCGTCGGGAGCGTCGGCTACGCGGTGGCCGTGCCGAAACAGGGCGAGGCGTTCACCGAACTGTACCTGCTGACCGAGGGCCCGGACGGCGAGCTGGTCGCCGACGACTACCCACAGAACTTCACGGTCGGCGAGCCGCAATCGCTGTACGTCGGCGTGGGGAACCACGAGCAGCGGACGGTGAACTACACCGTCGTCGTCGTACTCCAGGACGTCGAGTTCGAGAACAACGAGTCGCGGGTGCTCCAGCAGGAGCGCCTGAACAGGTTCCAGACGACCCTCTCGCACAACGAGACGTGGCAGCGGAACCACACGGTCGAGCCGACGATGACCGGCGAACGCCTGCGGTTAGTGTACCTCCTCTACAGGGGCGAGGCGCCGCCCCAGCCGACCGTCGAGAACGCCTACCGAGAGGTGCATCTGTGGGTGAACGTGAGCGAGGCGTCCGAGGCGTGACCGGACGGTCGAGTGCTTTGTCGATGACCGCCCCCTCGTGGTCGCTCCTCGGCCGTCGTTCCCCGGTGGCTGGTCGCTGAGCTCTCCTCCGGGGATATGGGCCAGACGACGGGCGAGCGTGACTCCGTACGGACGTACGAGGAGAAAGCCCCGCCTCTCAGAGCGGAGAGGACGTCCATCACTCGTTTCGACGCCCCCCGATTCACCCTGGAGTGATTTACTGTAGGGTAAATCACTTGCCGTCGAGCCACATATCGTGACGCATGACCACCGATCTCGGGTCGGCTGAGGGGATGGAAACCCGGGAGCTCGTCCACTTCGTCACCCAGCAGACGCGGTTCGCGCTCATCAACAACATCCTCCAGCATCCCCAGCAGCTGCCCTCGATGTACGAACTCGAGGAGCTGAATCCGAGCGTCAGCGAGGCTACCGTCTACAAACACGTCCAGAAGCTCATCGACGCCGGCATCGTCGAGGAGGTCGCACTCGAGGACGGCCAGCGTCGGCAGGGCTACCCCTGGAAGTTCTACGGCCTCACCGACGCAGGGCGCTCATTCCTCAAGGAACACAACCTGCTCGCTGCCGAGGAGACGCTCCAGCAGATCTACGACACCATCTCGGACAAACCGGAAAAGATGGTCAAGTACGAGAACGCACCACGTCCCGACGGTCTATGGAGATCGTTCGAGATGGCTGACCCCGACCGCCACGCGCCCGAGGGCGTTCGTCAGCCGGGGTCGCCGCTCCCCGAGGAGAGCGGGCTGACACTCGAGGAGTACCTCGCGATGCAACGGGCGATCGGCCATCGGACGCGGTTTCGCATCCTCCGGACGCTCGTCGCCAACGACGAACTGAGTACCTCCGAGCTCAAGCACGCGGTCGACGTCGAACCGCACAACTTCCACTACCACCTCGACGAGTTGGTGGACGTCGGGTTGGTCGACAAGCGCCAGCGCCGGACGGCCGATAGCCAGGGTTTCTACACGTATTATCGACCGACTGCGATGGGTCGTGGGATCCTCGACCACGGCGTCGAGGAGCTGATGCGGCGGGAACGCGAGTTCAACGACGACTATTCATGACATCCTCCTCGCCGTAAACGGCGAGGTTTCCCCACGCTTGGGGTCGGGCGCTCCCGACGCCAACGGAGGCAAGATTCCCACCTTCCGGCGGTACTCTGGTTAGCACGCAAGCCGTCGGGCCTCGTGAGAGGCGTGGTGTGCTTGAGTATCCGCTTGGCCCGTGCGGGCGGTGCCATCCACCTGACTCCACCTCACGGCGAAGTCTGACTCGGGCAGGCTCGCGTTTTTGATGACGGGTGAACGCCAAACCACACCCACTTTTCCCGAATTG
>JBEPXB010000514.1:0-2982 GCA_041642135.1 Halobacteriales archaeon
GCGAACGCCAGCCGTGACGTCCCGGAGAGCAGCCAGTCGAGGAGCCCGTCGGGCGGGTCGGTCCGGTCGGTCCCGGGCAGTGGTTCGTCGTCCTCGGTTCCGTCGTTCGTCGCCATCTCTCCCCGTAGCGCCGAAGCGAACTACGACCCACTTGCGAGTTGGAGAGGTATTAAAACTGTGGACCGGGATGCGGACCGAGGCGTCCGGATCAGTCCTCGCGGACGAGCGTCGACCGCAGCGCCTCGTCGAGTTCGGCCTCGCCCATCTTCTCGACGAGGGCGTCGACGACCGCCTCGCGCATCCCGGCGACGAACTTGATCGAGCCGACGACGAGGTGCCCACCACCGGAGACGCCGCCCCCCTCGACCTCCTCGGTGAGTTCGGAGACCATCTGCGGGATGTCGAGTCGTACGCCGTCCGAGCGGAGCACCGCGAAGTCGGGACCGTAGCCGATGGTTATCACCGGATCGCCGCCGGTCTCCTCGACCTTCGCGTCGTGGATCTTCCCCGTCGTCTTCCCCGGAGCAGGGTAGGTGAACCGGTGGGCGTGCTCGTCGAGGTCGACCGTGAACAGGTGGGCGCCGTTCTCCAGACGGCGGGAGTCGACGTGAGCCATCGCGTCGCCGAGCTGGCGCTCGACGTCGCGCTCGGCCCGCGAGGAGAGGAACGACACGAGTTCGCGGTGGCGGTCCGGGTCGTCGCAGTCCACGTTCAGCACGTCGTTGATGAAATGCCGGCCGGCGCTGTACCGGAGGAAGTGCGCGGCGTAGTCGAGCGCCTCGCCCACGTCCCGCAGGTCGTCCTCGTCGTAGCCCTCCTCGGCGGCCATCGCGAGGAACTCGTCCATCGTATCCGCGCGCGAACGGTCCGCGAGCCCCGCGACCGCGGGGATGTGACGGATGTCGTCGGTGATGTCGGGGTCGATGAGCCGTGCGAGCTCGATGCTCATCATCCCCGTCGTGATCCGGTAGTCCTCGTCGTGGAGGTAGGGGTTGACGTGGGCCTCCACCAGGGGGGCGACCGCCTCCGGGTCCGGGTGGTGGTGGTCGACGACCAGGATGGGGATATCGTACTGGTCGAGCGCCCGGTAGGCGGGCGTGTCCTCCTCGGTCGAGCCGTTGTCGAGCATCAGGAGGAGGGGAAGCCGCTGGCCGTGGCGCTCGCGGTCCTCCAGCGCGAAGTTCAGGTCCCGAGTGACGTCCTCCATCTCGTAGAAGGGCGCCTTCGAGGGGAGCCGCTTGAGCATGTGTCGCGGGGCCTCGGGGTCCTCGTGGGTCTCGGCGATGAAGCTCTCGAGCGCCGTCTGGAGCGGGATCGACGCACACATACCGTCGCCGTCGGCGTGGTGGCGCATCCGGATGGGCCGGGATTCGAGGGCGGCCTCGCGCAGTCGCCGGGCCACGTCACGCAGCCCCGGGCGGAGCTTCTCGAACGCCGGCCAGTCGACCAGCGGCTCGATCTCGGGCGGTTCGGCACGCTCGGCGAGCTTCGCCTCGATGCGCTCGCGGACCTCGGCGGCAGCCTCGCCGCGGAGCCGGGCGAGGCTCTCGACCTCGACCTGGACCGCGCCCTCGCGGGTCTCGACGTCGCCGGTCACCCGCACCGCGTCGTCGAGCTCGACGCTCGGGTAGGCCCGGACGCCGGCCTCCTCGAAGGCCGCACAGGGGACGATGCCCGCGCCGTCGCGGACGAAGAACAGCGTCGGCCCGCCGGTCTGCTTGATCTGGACCACCTCGCCCTCGAGGTGGACGGTGCGGCCGACCGCCGCCTCGATATCGGACACCTCGACGCCCTCGCCGCCCTCGACGCGGACGGTCTCGTGGTCGCCGGGGTCGCGCTCGGCGAAGCTCAGGTCGCCGTTCTCCCGGATCTCGAGCAGTTCGACGACCAGTTCGTCGCCGACCTCGTAGCTTCCGCGCAGGTTCGAGCTGTGGACCAGCCCGGAGACCTCCTGGGAGAGGTCGACGAAGACGCCGTAATCCACGACGCCGTTCACCGTCGCCCGGTAGTACTCCCCGACCTCGACGTCCTCGGACGTACAGCCGGGAGCGAGTTCGTAGACCGTGGTCCCCGGATCGGGGACCGCGTCGCCGGCGGCGCCGGCGTCAGAATTCGAAGATGGTGACATTAACCGACTGTGGGTGACGACCGATTTTAAGCGTTGTCACTCCCGATTCCGGTCGTATCCTCCGCGACCGGCCGACGGACCCGCCGCAGGGATCGGCAAAACGCCCCGGGCGCGGGCCATCGGAACGCTTCGGGCGCGGGCCATCGGAACGCTTAGTTGTCGCCCGCACGGAGTTCCGGGTATGCGACTGTTCCGGTCGTCGGGGGTGATCGGTATCGCGGACGACGCGATCGGGTTCGCGCTCGAGGCCTCCGAGGACGCGCACCCGAACGAGTACATGGGGCTCCTCCGCGGCGAGGACGCCCGGAAGCTCGGCCTCGACCGGGACGGGACCGTCATCACGGACGTGCTCGTCATCCCGGGTACCGAATCGAACCCGGTGAGCGCCACCGTCAAGACGAGCATGATCCCGAACGACCTCCGTTCGGCGGGGTCGGTCCACTCCCACCCGAACGGGGTGCTCCAGCCCAGCGACGCCGACCTCGCCACGTTCGGGAAGGGCTCCGTTCACATCATCATCGGCTACCCCTATCGGCGGAACGACTGGCAGGCGTTCGACCGCAAGGGCGAGCCCCGCGACCTCGACGTGCTGGACGTCGACCTCCCCGAGGACTCGTTCTTCGACTTCACGCAGGCGGACATCGACGCCGAACTTCGCGAGGAAGCGGGTCGGGACCGATGACCGACCGACCGACCCGGGTCGTCGCCCAGGGGACGTTCGACCTCCTCCACCCCGGCCACCTCCACTACCTCCGGGAAGCTCACGAGTACGGCGAGGAGGTCCACGTCATCGTCGCCAGACGGGCGAACGTCACCCACAAGGAACCCCCCATACTCTCCGACGAGCAGCGCCT
>JBEPXB010000515.1:0-2980 GCA_041642135.1 Halobacteriales archaeon
GGTCGCCCGGCTGCCAGCTGTCGACCTGCGCCTCCAGCAGGTCGACCACCTCGTCGTGGACCGACTCGTGGGCGAGCACGCGCGAGACGGCCGAACAGCGCTGGCCGGCGTACTTGAACGAGCCCTTCGCGCACTGGCCGGCGACGTCCGCGAGGTCGGCGTCGGGGAAGACCACGGCGGGGGCGTTCCCGCCGAGCTCCATGTGGAGGTTCACCATCCCCGACTGCTTGGCGACGTGCTTGCCGGCGCTCGAGGAGCCGGTCATCGCGATGGCGTTGACCCGGTCGTCGCCCGCGAGCAGGTCGCCTATCTCGGAACCGCGTCCCGAGACGAGGTTGAACGCGCCGTCGGGGAGCCCGACCGCGTCGATGGCCTCCGCGAGGACGACGGCGCTCACGGGCGTCTTGCTCGCCGGCTTGAGGACGACGCTGTTGCCCGCCGCCAGTGCCGGGGCGAGCTGGAGCGCCGTCGTCGAGAGGGGGTAGTTGTACGGCGTGATGCAGAGGACGGTCCCGACGGGCTCGGGCCGGACGATCGCCTTCCAGCCCTCGTGGCCGCCCGTGGAGCCCTCGACGAACTCGCCCTGGAGATCGCGGGCCTCCTCGGCGGCGCGACGGAACCGCTCGGCCGCCGAGTCGACCTCGCCGCGCGCGGAGGAGACGGGCTTGCCCGCCTCGCGGACGATGACGTCGGCGAACCGGTCCTTGCGGGCCGCGATCTCCTCGGCGATCGCCTCCATCCATTCCGCCCGCTGGACGATCGTCGTCTCGCGCATCGGCCGTTTGGCCCCGTGGGCGGCGGCCAGCGCGGCCTCCGCCTGTTCGGGAGTCGCCGCCGCCACCGCGTCGAAGACGCCGCCCTCCGCGAGGTCGGTCACCTCGATGACCGACTCGGCCTCCTCCCACCGGCCGTCGATGTACAGTCCGTGGCCTCGTTGCTCGAGTCCGGTAGCCATACGCGTCCCTTGGACCACCAGCGTTAAGAAGTTTACTCGATTTAGAATAAATTATGCCATGCCATCGTGCGAGACAGTGACGGACGGGGGGCCCAGAGAGGGGCAGTGCCGATCACCCGACCGGAGGGCGTGGCGGGAGACGCGGCGCGAGCGGCTCGCCGGGCTGCTCGACCGCGAGGGGTTCGAGAGCGTCTGGTTCGCCGACCCGGACACGTTCGCGTGGGCGACGGGCGGGTCGAACGTCGTCGACCGCCGCGCGGCCGTCGGCGTGGCAGCCGTCGGCTTCGACGGCGAGTGGACCGTCGTCACGAACGACGTCGAGGCAGAGCGCCTGCGCGAGGAGGAACTCCCCGAGGACGCCGCGGTCGAGTCCTACGAGTGGCACGCGGGGTCGCTCGCGGAGGCGGTTGCCGAGCGCGCGGCGACGCCCACCGGCGCGGACTTCGACGTTCCCGGAGCCGTACGTGTCGACCCCTCGCCGCTGCGACTGCGGCTCGCCGACCGGGACGTCGCGCGCTACTGCGACCTGGGTGCCGACACCGCGGCGGCCGTCGAGGCGGCCTGCGGCGCGGCCGGACCGGCCGACACCGAACGGGAGGTCGCCGCACGGGTCGAAACCGAACTCGCCGACCGGGGGATCGAACCGTCGGTCGTGCTCGTCGGCGGCGAGGACCGCGCGGGCCGGTACCGCCACTATACGCCCACGGACGCGACGCTCGGCGGCTACGTGCTGGTCTCCGCGACTGCCCGGCGCGGCGGCCTCTACGCGAGCGTCACCCGGACGGTCGCGTTCGACCCGCCCGCGTGGCTCGCGGGGCGACACGAGGCGGCGGCGACCGTCGAGGCGACGGCGCTGGCGGCGACGCGGGCGTACGCCCAGCGGGACGGCACCGCGGCGGACGTTTTCGACGCGATCCGGCACGCCTACACCGCGCTCGGCTACCGCGGGGAGTGGCGCGAACACCACCAGGGCGGCGCGACGGGCTACGCGGGCCGGGAGTGGTTCGCGACGCCGACCGACGAGGTGTCGCTCACGCTCCCGACCGCCTACGCCTGGAACCCCACCGTCCGGGGCGCCAAGAGCGAGGGGACCGCGCTGGTGACCGCCGACGGGGTCTCGTTTCTCACTACTGGGAACTGGCCGACAGTCGAGGTCTCGGCGGTCGGCTTCGACGCGGCGTTCGAGCGGCCCGCGGTGCTCCGCCGGTAGCAGGTCCCGACCTCGGTCGGCGGTTCGGGGACGGTTCGGGGCCGCGGGACTGTCGTCCCGGTCTCATACGGACGGCTGTAACGATCTACCGGTGAGAGCCCGGATCGGGTCGGCGCTCACCGGTAAAGGACTACAACCGTCCGTATCACTCGATCCGCAGCGGCCGCATCGCGTCGTTGAGCAGTCCCACGCCGCCCTCCTCGAAGAGCGTCCCCACCGAGACGGGAGCCGTCTCGGCGATCCACGCCTCGAACTCGTCGAGCGCGTCGTAGTACTCGAGCATGTTCGGGTGGAAGAGCAGCGCGGCCCCGGGCTCGGTCTGTCCGCGGATCCGCTCGAACGCCTCCGGCGGGTCGGCACCCTCGTTGAGGAGGATCAGGTCGTAGGGGTGTGCCGGCTCGCGGAAGTCGAGTCCGTCGGGGATCTCCGCGTCGGTCCGTCCGAGCACCCACCCGAGGTCGAGTTCGTCGGCGACCCGCAGCGTGACGGCGTTCACCTCCTGTCGCGGCGCGATGAACCCGCCGGGAGTGACGCCGGTGGCGTCCTCGATCGCGTCCAGCCCGCGCGCGAGGTTCTCGTGGGCGAGGTCGTATCCGACGTCGGCACACGCCACGTGTCGGTACCCGTGGAGGACGACCTCGTGGCCGTCGTCGTCGAGCGATTCGACGGTCTCGGCGTAGCGCTCGGCATCGCGGCCGAGCAGCGAAAAGCTCGCCGTCGCGCCCGCCTCGCGCAGCGTTTCCGACAGCCACCGGTAGTCCTCGCGTTCCCACTCCCCGAGGTTGTGGAACGACCTGGCCCGGAGCAGCCGCTCG
>JBEPXB010000516.1:0-2978 GCA_041642135.1 Halobacteriales archaeon
CCGGGCGCGAGACCGGCGGGTCATGAGCGACGGGGTCCGCCGCGTGGAGCCGCTCCTCCTCATCGCCGTCGGGGGGTTCGCGGGCGCGACGTGCCGGTTCCTCCTCGACGGTGCGTTCCCCGTCGGCTTCCCGTGGGGGACCCTCGCGGTGAACGTCCTCGGGTCGTTCCTGCTGGGTGTCCTGCTGTACGAGAACCGCCTGGTGGGTGCGCTGAGCCCGGAGACCCGACTCGTGCTCGGCACCGGGTTCCTCTCCTCGTTCACCACGTACTCGACGTTCGCCGTCGAGACGAGCGCGCTCGCGCCGCCGCTGGCCGCCGCGAACGTGGCCGCGAACTACACCCTCGGCCTGCTGGCCGTCGTCCTCGGGCGGGTCGTCGCCCGGGTGCTCTCGTGAACCCGGTCGTCCTCGTCGGCCTCGGGGGGGTGGCGGGCGCGCTCGCGCGACACCTGCTCGGCGAACGGATCGACCGGCGAACGTACGACACCCTGGCCGTGAACGTCGTCGGGTCGTTCCTGCTCGGCCTCCTCGCCGCGGGCCCGTTCGGGACGACGCTCGCGCTGGCGTTCGGGGTCGGGTTCTGCGGGGCGTTCACGACTTTCTCGACGTTCGCGTTCGAGACGGTCCGGCTCGCGGAGGAGGGGGAGGTCCGCCGGGCGGCCGTGAACGGGACGGCGAACCTCCTCGGGGCGCTCCTGGCGGTGGGGGTCGGGGCCTGGGTGGCGACGCTGCTGCGCGCCCCGTGATCTGGACCCCCTACTCGAGATCCCGGAGCGCCAGTTCGAACTCCCGGTCGTCGAGCCCGGCGGCGGTCTCGTCGAGCCGTCCCCGGAGCTCCTCGATGGCCCGTGAGAGCCGGCGGTACTCCGGGCTGTCGGTCAGTTCGGCCTCCGACTTCCGGGCCTCGAGCGTCGCCCGCTTGGCCGCCAGTGCGAACAGTTCCTGCACCCGTTCGTCGTAGGCCGAGCGGTCGAGCAGCCGTTCGATGGTCGACTCGAGGGCGTCGCGGTAGACCGGCTTGACCAGGTAGTCGTCGAACCCCATCTCGACGATGTCGAAGTCGGGCTCGACGGCGGTCACCATCGCGACGGCGCCGGTCCAGCCACGGTCGTCGAGCGCCGCGACGACCTCGTCGCCGGAGGTGCCGGGCATCAGCCGGTCGACGAGGGCGACGTCGACGTCGTCGTCGATGACCTCGAGGGCCGTCTCGGCGTCGTACGCCGTCCGGACCTCGCAGTGCCCCTCCAGCCACGCGGTGAACAGGTCCGCGAGTTCCGGCTCGTCGTCGACGACGACCACGACCGGACGCTCGCTCACCGTTCCACCTCCGGCCCGACGACGGCGTTCGAGTGGTCCCTGGTAACCCCCGTCACACACGTGTCGTGGACCCTCGGTGGTATAAACAGTCCGGCCACCGGTGGCCGGAGAACGACATCCGGGACCGAACGTCGCTCCGGGAACGGCCGACGGCGCCGGACTCGGCGTCGGGGACACGCGGACCGCGGGGGCAACCTTCATGTCGCCGTTCGCTCTACGGTACACCATGCGATTCGTTATCGTGGGTGCCGGTCGTGTCGGGATGCGTGCCGCCCGCGTGCTCCGCGAGGAGGGCCACGAGGTGGCGCTCGTCGAGCCCGACGGGACGAAGGTCCGACGCCTCCGCTCGGAGGGGTTCGAGGTCGTCCAGGGCGACGGATCGGACGAGGAGGTGCTGCTCTCGATGGATCTGGAGAGTGCCGACGGGCTCGCAGCCCTCTCCGGCGACCTGATGGTGAACGTCGTCGCCTGCATGATCGCGAAGGCCCACGGCTGTCGGACGGTCATGCGGGCCGACGGCGACTACCGCGAGTACGTCGTCCGGAAGTACTCCCAGGACGTCGACGAGGTGATCTACCCCGAGCGGCTCGGGGCCATCGTGGCCAAGAACGCGCTCCTCGGCGGGAACATCCACGCCATCGCGGACATCGCGCCGACGCTCCAGCTCGTCGAGTTCACGATCACCGACCACTCGCCGATGCACGGCTACACGCTGAGCGAGCTCGAACTCCCCGGGAGCGCCCGCGTCCTCGCGTTCGGGAAGGCCGACAGCCAGATGGAACTGCCCGAGCCGGACCAGTCCCTCGAGACCGGCGATCGGCTGATCGTCATCGCGGACTACGACGTGCTCGGGGACGTCCGGGCGATCATCGTCGGCGAGGACGCGCCCGTGCCGTCGACGGCCACCGGGGGTGTCTGAGATGGTCATCGCCTACGTCATGGTGAAGGCGTACACCGGCGAGGCCGACCGGCTCAAGCGCGAGATCGAGGCGGTCCCGGGGGTCGTCTCCGCGCACATCGTCGCCGGGGACGTCGACGTCATCGCCAGGGTCGAGGTCGACTCGCCCGCCGACGTCAGGCAGGTGGCGGCGACCGAGGTCCAGAACATCGACGGCGTCGAGGACACGACGACGTACATCGCCATGGAGTGATACGGTCGTGCGTAGTCTTTTACCGGCGCTAACCGTCCCCGTCCGGGTGATCGCCGGTACATCGTTACGCGCGGCCGTATGACGCCGGGGACGTGACGTGGAGTGCCGTGGCAGCAGGGAGGCCGCCACCGTGGCGGAGCGCAGGAGGGAAGTCGGGTCGACTCCTACCCCGTCCATGGTCACGGTCGTCGACGTCGTCGGGCTCCTCGTCATCCTCCTGGTAAACGGCGGGGCCAGCGCCCTGCTGACCCGCTTCTTCCGCGTCCGGCTCGACACACGCTGGGGGCCGGTCGTCTACGTCCTCCTGATCGTCCCGGTGGTGCTGGTGGTGTTCGTGCTCGTCCTCTCTGGGGTGCTCGGGCTCGGCCCGGACCTCGGGAGTGGCGGCCTGGTCGTCGGGTTGACGGTCGTCCTCCCGATGGCGCTCGGCGTGGCGTTCGACTACTTCTGGATGCCCGCCCCCGAGGACGTCGACCTGCCGGCGGAGTACCGGACCGGCGACTGATAGG
>JBEPXB010000517.1:0-2949 GCA_041642135.1 Halobacteriales archaeon
CCTCGTCCAGACACGCGAGGACGGCCCGCGCGCGCTCTGTCGTCCCGCGGCGACACCGGACCACCGCGTACCCCCCGCCCTCGGCGAAGCCGAACCCGAGCACCTCCAGCCCGAGTTCGGCGCTCCCGACGTCGCCGACGAGGTTCTGTGCGGCGTACCAGAGGTGGCGCTGGACGGTCCCGCGGTCCAGATCGACGTCGGGATCGGCCCGCAGTTCGACGCCGAGGTAGCGGTAGCGCGGCCGGAGGTGCTTCGGGAGGTGTTTCATGTGGTATTCCCCTAATCCTCGGTCATCCCGACCGGCTCGTCCTCGTGGACCGGCTCCGACTCGTCGGCCCGCTCGCCGACACGCTCCGCGACGAGCACGCCGACCTGCTCGTGGACCATCTCGACGGCGGTCAGCGCGAACCCGGCGTCGGTGAGCGCGTCCGCCAGGGTCCCGACCGTCGCGGGGTCGTCCACCTCGGGGGAGTAGAACGGCTCGTCGGCGTCCGGTTCGCCGAAGAACATCACGTCCCCGAGGACGAACCGCCGGGGGGCGAGGTCGGCGATGGCGTCGATGGCCTCGCGCTTCTCCTCGTCCGAGAGGTGGTGCATGGCGAAGTTCGAGACGACTACATCCACCGGCCCCTCGACGTTCGGCTCGCGGAACGTCCCCTCCCCGAACTCGACGTTCTCGATCCCGCGCTCTCTGGCCTTCTCGCGGGCCCGCTCCATCATCCCCTCGCTGATGTCCCGGCCGAACACCCGGCCGGCGTCGGGGGCGAGCGCGAGCGCGACGGCACCCGTCCCGGTCCCGAGGTCCAGCACCACGTCGTCGGCCGTAAGCGCTCCCGGGCTCCGCCCGGTCGCGGTATCCGAGGTGCTCCGCGCCTCGCCGACGGCGTGCTCGACGACCAGCGAGAGACACGCGAGGTACTCGTCGCTCTTGTCCTCGTCGTACTCCTCGGCGTAGTCGTCGAACCGGGCCGCGTGCTCGTCAAGGCTCCTCTTCATACCGTCCCCGTCGGACCCCCGGCTCCATGAACGAATCGGACGCGCGCTCGCGGTTCAGCGACGCGAGCCGGCCCCACTCGCGGAGCCCCGCGCGGACCTGCTCGGCCTCGAAACCGAGGAGTTCGCCCACCGCGACCAGTTCGCGGGGACCGCGCCAGTCGAGGTGGGAGAACGGGTCCGCGCTGACGACGAACGGGGCGTCGGCGTCCTCGACGAGTTCGCGGAGCTTCCGAAGCGCCGATATCGCCCGTACCCGTGGGCCGCCGTCGGCCCGGAGGACGTCCGCGAACGAGAACTCCAGCCGGACGCCGTTCTCGGCGGCCGAACGCGCGAGGACGTGGTTCACGTCGCCGTCGCCGTCCATCGGGTGGGCCAGCACGTCCACCATCGGCTCCTCGACGGCGTAGCGATTGACACTCGGGTCCGCGCCGTGGACGCACACCAGCGTCGCCTCCTCGCGGAACCGCCGGACCAGGCTCGCCGCCTGCGAACGGTCGTCGGTGCGGATCTCCACCCCCTCGACGACGTCGACGTCGAACTCGGCGGCGATGGCGTAGGCGTCGTACTCCGCGGGCGCGTCCCCGTGGTTCCGGACGACCACGCCGTCGTAGCCCAGGCTCGCGGCCTCGCGGGCGTGCCGGGCGGCGGTGGCCCCGCCGTCGGGGTAGGCGTGGACGGCCTCGTACACGGGCGTAACCGGAACGCGGCCGGACTTGGGCGTTGCGTGTCCCGTGCGATGCGTGTCTCGCCCGCCCCCCTCGAACGCCCCGCTACCGCTATGCGAGCGCGACACGTACCGGCCGCATGGAGGGGACACCGCCGGACGCGGCTCTCGGTGAAACCGTCGCCCTCGTGACGGGCGCGAGCCGCGGCGTGGGACGGGGTATCGCCCACGAACTGGGCACCGCCGGCGCGACGGTCTACGTCACGGGTCGGAGCACCGCCGGCGACCGGACCGACGGCCTCGAGGGGACCGTCGAGGGGACGGCCGAACTCGTGACCGAGGCGGGCGGTACCGGTGTCGGCGTCGTCTGTGACCACACGGACGACTCGGCCGTCGCCGCGCTGTTCGACCGCATCGAGGCGGAACACGGGGGACTCGACCTGCTCGTGAACTGCGCGTGGGGCGGCTACGAGAGCTACGACGAGACGTTCGATGACCTGTTCTGGACGCAGCCGGTGGCCCGCTGGGACCGGATGTTCGACGCCGGGGTGCGCGCAGCGTTCGTCACGAGCAAGCACGCCGTCGGACCGATGATAGCGCGGGGATCCGGCCTGCTCGTGAACGTCTCCTCGGGCGACGACGGGAAGTTCCGCGGGTCGGTGCCGTACGACGTCGCGAAGACGGCCGTCGACCGGATGACCGCGGGGATGGCCCACGAACTCCGCGAACACGGGGTCGCCGCCGTCGGGCTCTACCCGGGGTTCACCCGAACGGAGCGGGTCGAGGCCGCGTTCGACCGGCCCGAGGACGTCCCCGAGGGCACCGAGTCGCCGCGCTACTCCGGGCGAGCGGTCGTGGCGCTCGCGGCCGGCACCGACGCGATGACCCGCTCGGGAGGGATATTCAAGACGGGCGAACTGGCCCGCGAGTACGGGTTCACCGACGTCGACGGGAGCCAGCCGGAGCCGTTCGAGTTCGACGCGCCCCGGCTCTGAGCGGGTCGGGCCGAACCAGTCGAGTCGGCCGGATCAGGCGTCCCGCAAGCTCTCGAGCGTCTCCCGGGCGTTCTCGACCGCTTTCTCGCGCTTGGCCGGATAGGCCTCGACCTTCGCGCGGAAGGTGATCCCCTCGCCGAGGCGGACCTCGCCCCGGAACGCGGCCTGCTTGTCGAGTTGGACGAAGAAGGCGGTGTTGTCGTCGACGCGGTCGTCCAGTTCGGCGAGCAGGCGGTCGAAGTCCCAGGCCTCGGCGAGTTTCGAGAGGGCGTAGCGGATCTGGTCGGCCCGATC
>JBEPXB010000518.1:0-2939 GCA_041642135.1 Halobacteriales archaeon
GGGGCCACGGACGCGGCGACCGAGGACGCCGGGTGCTGTTCGAGCGACGGGTGCTGCGACGACGCCGCCGCGGCATCGAACGACGCCGACCGGGCCGCCGAACTGGTCGGCTACTCCGCCGCCGACGTCGAGGCCGCCGGCGAGGCGAACCTCGGACTCGGCTGTGGCAACCCGAAGGCGCTCGCGTCGCTCGAACCGGGCGAGACCGTCCTGGACCTCGGGTCGGGTGCCGGGTTCGACTGCTTCCTCGCCGCCCGCGAGGTCGGCGAGGAGGGCCGGGTCGTCGGCGTCGACATGACCCCCGAGATGGTCGAGAAGGCACGCGCGAACGCCAGGAAGAACGGGACCGAGACAGTCGAGTTCCGCCTGGGCGAGATCGAACACCTCCCCGTGGCCGACGGGACGGTCGACGTGGTCATCTCGAACTGCGTCGTGAACCTCTCGCCGGACAAGCCGGGGGTGTTCCGCGAGGCCTACCGCGTCCTCCGTCCCGGCGGCCGCCTCGCGATCTCGGACGTCGTCCTGACCGCCGAGGTGCCGATGGAGGTCCGGGCGGACCCCGACTCGGTCGCGTCCTGCGTGGCGGGCGCCTCGACGGTCGAGCGACTGACGACGATGCTCGACGACGCGGGGTTCGAGGCGGTCGAGATCGAGCCGAAGGACGACAGCGAGCGGTTCATCAGCGAGTGGGACGACGAGCGCGACCTGAGCGAGTTCCTCGTCTCGGCGAACATCACCGGACGGAAGCCCGACCGGCCCTCGACCTCGGGCGGTGTCGGGGGGGTGACGCACGGTGAGTAAGGGCGCCGCAGCCGCCCACGAACACGGGCCGAACTGCGACTGCGAGGCCTGCGGCGACCCGCGCTCGATGGCGTTCCTCGACAAGTACCTCACCGTCTGGATCTTCGGGGCGATGGCGGTCGGCGTCGGCCTCGGCTTCCTCGCGCCGTCGGTCACACGGCCCATCCAGGAGCTCCACCTCGTCGAGATCGGCCTGGTCCTGATGATGTATCCGCCGCTGGCGAAGGCGAACTACTCGCAGCTCCGGGCGGTGTTCAGCAACTGGCGCGTGTTGAGTCTGAGCCTGGTCCAGAACTGGCTCATCGGTCCGACGCTCATGTTCGGGCTGGCGGTCGTCTTCTTCAGCGGGCTCGTTCCCGGTCTCCCCGCACGCCCCGAGTACTTCCTCGGGCTCGTGTTCATCGGGATGGCCCGGTGTATCGCGATGGTACTCGTCTGGAACGAGCTCGCCGAGGGGTCGACCGAGTACGTCACCGGGCTGGTGGCGTTCAACAGCCTCTTCCAGATCGTCACCTACGGGGTGTACGTCTGGTTCTTCGGGCTGTTCCTGCCACCGCTGCTGGGGATGGAGACGCTCGTCGCCGGCATCCAGAGCTTCGACGTGACGCCGATGCAGGTGTTCGAGGCCATCGTCGTCTTCCTGGGCATCCCCTTCGCCGCCGGCTTCCTCACCCGCTACGTCGGCACGCGAACGAAGGGTGAGGAGTGGTACGACGAGGCGTTCGTCCCCCTGATCGACCCGCTGACGCTGGTCGCGCTGCTGTTCACCGTCGTCGTGATGTTCGCGACCCAGGGGGAGAACATCGTCGCCTCGCCCGGCGACGTGCTCCTCATCGCCGTACCGCTGACGATATACTTCGTCGTGATGTTCCTCGTGAGCTTCGGCATGGGCAAGGGCGTCGGCGCGGACTACTCGACGACGACGGCGATCGGCTTCACCGCCGCCTCGAACAACTTCGAACTCGCCATCGCGGTCGCGGTCGCTGTGTTCGGCGTCGGCTCCGGCGTCGCCTTCACGACGGTCGTCGGCCCGCTGATCGAGGTGCCCGTGCTGCTCGCGCTGGTGAACGTCGCGCTCTACTTCCAGCGGCGGCTCGACTGGACCGACGCCGTCGGGGATCTCGGGGGGTCCACACCGGGGCCGACCGCCGAGGACGACTGACGGGGAATAGACGGCGCTCGTTCAGCCACCACCGCTCGCGTTCGCCACGTTCTCGTCGGCGCGAGGCCGGGTCGGTGGTTCGACATGAATCCCTACGAGCGCGGGGACCGGGACCGAGAGGGACCTGACGCCGACGCTCGTGACCGGCGCGGTCCCGCTCGAGGTGGCGCTGGTCGTCGGTGAGGTGCTCCAGCGGGCCCTCTACGCCCACGCGGAGACCCACCTCGACCCGCCCGCGGCGAGCATCGTCGTCACGTCGTTCCTCATCGGCGTGCTGGCGATGGCCGGGGTGCTCCCCTCGCCGGTGTGGGTGCCGACGCCGTAGCACGGCACGCGGGTGTCCGGAGGTGCCAGCCTTTTTGACCCGTAGCGTCCCAGAGTCGACCGTGTACGAGACCATCCTCTTCCCGACGGACGGGAGCGACGCGTCGCTCCGGGCGCTCGACCACGCACTCGAACTCGCGGGGACGTACGACGCGACGCTCCACGTCCTCTACGTCGTCGACACCAGCTACCCGTACGGCGATTTCGACGGTGTCGGCGTGGACCTGACGCCGGTGTTCGAGGCGCTGCGCGAAGAGGGCGAACGGACGATCGAGACGGTCGAGGAACGGGCGGGAGATGCGGGCGTCGAGGTCGTCGGCGCGACCCGCGAGGACAGCGTGATCCACCGGACGATACTCGAGTACGCCGACGAAGTCGACGCCGACCTGATCGTCATGGGCACGCACGGCAGACGCGGGCTCAACCGTTGGCTTCTCGGGAGCGTCACGGAGCGGATCGTCCGGGCCGCCGACGTGCCCGTCCTGACGGTCCGGACCGGCGGCGAGCAGGGGGACTGATAGGGGTTATCGTAGCCAGCCGGGGGATTCGACCCACCGACACGGGTCGAGCGGTGGATTCCTGGGACGAGAAGCTATGAGTAACTACGATAACCCCTATGACTCGGCCGACGGCGGTTCCGGGGCCGGACGGG
>JBEPXB010000519.1:0-2913 GCA_041642135.1 Halobacteriales archaeon
CGTCGGTTCGGGGGAGCCGTGCGTCCGACGCCCGTCTGACGGGGAACTATAGTGGAGAGGGTGGTGTGTGTCCACATGCGCATACGCCGGGGCGAGTTCGAGCGCATCCGGTCGGTGCTCTCCGAGGAGGACCCCGAGGAGCCACTGACCGCCCGCGAAATCCTCGACCTGCTGGAGGAGCACGGCGAGGAGACCGGGTTCGACAGCGCCCACCGCGTCGCGACGGTGCTCGGCCGCCGCGCCCAGCGAGGCGACGTCGAGGTCATCCGCGACCAGCCCTACCGCTACCGCGTACCGGAACTCCAGTGAGTCGTCGGGTAGGGAGCCCACACCACGCCGAGAGGGGTCGCCGTCCCGTCGTCGGGTGGCATCGGATCCCGGCATTCGATCATTCCATTTATGGTTTCTCACCCGAAGTGGGCACGGTATGGTACGCGAAGACGTCGACAGACGGTCGTTCCTGAAGCTCTCCGGAGGTGCCGCGGCGGCGGTCACCCTCGCGGGATGTACGGGCGGTGACGGCGGTTCGACCCCGACCGAGAGCGGCGACGGTGGCGATGGCGGCGACGGTGGCAGCGAGGACACGCCCGAACCGACGCCGACCGAGACCGAGGAGGGCGACGGCGGCGACGGCGGGAGCACGGAGACGTTCGACATGACCGTCACGCAGGGGCAGATGGACTCCGGGCTCGACCCGCAGGACCACGCCGAGACCCCGACGGACAACATCGTCACGCAGGCCTACGAGGGGCTGCTCGACCGCGACAAGAAGGGCGGGATCATCGAGGGGCTGTCGAACGAGTGGGAGCGACTCGAACCGGGTCGGGTCCGGTTCGCGCTCCGCGAGGGTGTGACGTTCCACAACGGCGACCCGCTCACCCCCGAGGACGTCGCGTACAGCATCCGGCGGATCGTCTTCGAGGACGTCGGCATCGCGAGCCCGCAGAGCAGCGACCTCGGGCCGGTCTCGGAAGTCCAGCCCGGCGACGGCGAGGTGACGGTCGTCTTCGACGGGCTCAACCCCATCGTCTTCCAGCTGTTCGCCACGAACGGCGAGATCATGCAGCAGTCCTGGGTCGAGGAGAACGACACGAACTTCATCAACCAGAACACGAACGGGACCGGTCCGTTCACCGCGACGAGCTACGACTCGGGCAACGAGGTCGTCTTCGAGGGGTTCGAGGACTACTGGGAGGGCACGCCCCCCATCGGCCAGCTGACGTTCAACGCGGCCAGCGAGTCGAGCACGCGCGTCAACCGGCTCCTGCAGGGCGAGACGGACATCACGGTCAACGTCCCGCCACAGGAGATCAACCGCGTGCAGAACTCCGACGCGGCGACGATCAACCCCGTCCCGAGTACGCGGGTCATCTTCTGTCAGATGCGCTACGACGTCGAGCCGTTCACCAGCCGGGAGTTCCGGCAGGCGCTCAACTACGCGATCGACCTCGAAAGCATCATCGAGAACGTCCTCGACGGGTTCGGCGCGCCGACCGGCCAGCCGACCCTCGAGCCGTTCGTCGGGCACAACCCCGACGTCGAGCCGTACCCCTACGATCCCGCAAGGGCCGAAGAGCTGGTCGAGCAGTCCGGCTTCTCCGGCGCGGAGATCACCCTCCAGACGCCGATCGGGCGGTACCTGAAGGACGTCGAGATCGCCCAGGCGGTCGCCAGCCAGATCGACTCGCTGTCGAACGTCTCCTGTGGGGTCCAGCAGCGCGAGTTCTCCTCGCTCGTCCAGGACCTCGTCACGGGGAACATCGAGGACAAGCCCCCGTTCAACCTGCTCGGCTGGGGTAACGGCGAGTTCGATGCCGCACAGACGATCATCCCGCTGCTGACCAGCGGCGCGACGCTGACCGTCCTCGAGAACGAGCAGGTGGACCAGTTCATGGCCGACGCCCAGTCCGAACCGGACCCGGAGGTCCGCGAGGAGATCCTCCAGGAGGCCAACGCCTTCCTCCACGATCTGGCGCCGTGGGTGTTCCTCCACCGGCAGTTCAGCGTCTACGGCGTCTCGAACCGCATCGAGTGGCAGCCCCGAACCGACGAGGCGATCGACCCGTACACGGCCTCGCTCAAGTGAGCGCCCCGTGAACCCGCTGGAGGTAACAGATGGCGCTCGGTAGGTTCCTGATCAAGCGGACGCTCCAGGGCGTGCTCGTCGTCTGGGGGGTCATCACCGTGGTGTTCGGCCTGCGGTTCGTCACCCCCGGCGATCCGATCAACGCGATCGCGCCGCTCGACGCCACCCAGGAGACCAGACAGGCGATAGCCCGCGAACTCGGGCTCGACGAGCCGCTGTACGTCCAGTACGCGAACTACATATTCGACCTGCTCCGCGGGGACATGGGCTTTTCATATATCAAGGGTCAGGAGGCCGCCCCGCTCATCCTCCAGAAGCTCCCGGCGACGCTCGAACTCGCGATAGCGGCGACGGTCGTCGCCATCGTCCTCTCGATCCCGCTCGGCGTGGTCAGCGCGACGCGGCGAAACCAGCCCGTCGACTACGGCGCGACGCTGTTCTCGCTCGGCGGGATCTCGACGCCGAACTTCTGGCTCGGCATCATGCTCGTGCTGGTGTTCTCGGTACAGTTCGATATCTTCAAAACGAGCGGCCGCGGCATCGGCATCGAGGACGTCGTCACTTCCGTCTTCACCGGCGACCCGTTCCTCGACACGCTCGTCGCGTGGCTCTCGTTCATCACGCTCCCGGCGATCACGCTGGGGACGTACTTCACGGCGCTCATCACCCGTCTCACGCGCTCGGGAATGCTCGAGGAACTCGGCCAGTCCTACGTCCGGGCCGCGCGGGCGAAGGGGCTCCCCGAGACGCTCGTCCGCTACAAGCACGCCCTGCGGAACACGCTCATCCCGGTCATCACCGTGCTGGGCCTCCAGATGGGGACCCTC
>JBEPXB010000520.1:0-2931 GCA_041642135.1 Halobacteriales archaeon
GTCAGTTCGACGCTCACCGGGACCGGCTCGGCCTCCCACGCCTCCCGGAGGGCGGCGACGGCGTCCTCGTGGACGGCCGCGATCCGGTCCGCGTCCTCCGGGGGGCCGTACTCGCCGGCCTCGATCGCTTCGACGACCTCGTCGAACGCCCGGAGTCCGGCCAGCTCGGTCGCGCTCCGGAGCGCCGCCGTGGCGTGGTCGCCGGTCCGGCGGGCCTCCTCGGCCCCCTCCGCCGCGCCGCGGACGCGCTGGCGCGCCTCGTGATAGAGGTACTCCGCGGGCGTCCCCTCGACGGACCGCTCGAACGCCTCCGACGCCCGGCGGTCGAGGTAGCCGTGGAGCCGCCGCCGGCGGTCCGTCGTCCGGAGTTCGAGCCGGCCCGCCGCGGCCGTGACCGCGGCCCGGTACGACTCCGGATCGGTGGTTTCCTCCGTGTACCGGGTCCGGATGCGAATGGCGTCGCCGAGCGCCGCCCACCCCCGCTCCGCCTCGCCGACGATCTCTCCGACCCGGGAGACGTCGTCCCGCGGGTCGTCGGGGAACGGCGGCCACGCCTCCGCGTTCCGTCGCGCGTCCTCGACGAGGCGCTCGAGTTCGGCGTGGACGACCAGCGCCCGTGCCGGGTCGTCGCCGCGGTAGTCCCACTCGCGCTCGAACTCGAGCCGGTCGGCCCGGAGCGTCGACCGTCGCTCCGCGACTTCCTCGCGATCGATCCCCCCGACGGCGGCCCGGTAGGTACCGTTGATGTCGGCTGCCTCGGCACGGGCGTACCGGGCGTCCTCGAGCCGTTCGAGCCCGGTCGGGGCGTCGTCGCGCTCCTCGAGTCTCTCGACGGCTTGCTCGCGGCGCTCGCGGATCCGTTCCGCGATCACCCCGTTCGGCACGTCGGGTCGCTCCGGGACCGCCGCGAGGAGTTCGCGGGCACGGTCGTAGTGCCGCTGGACCGTCCCGTCGGGGACCCGGACCGGGAACGCGTCCGGGGCGATCGGGTCCTCTCCGTCGACGATCCGGGCGAGCGCCTCGGGATCGTACTCGCGCTCCTCGTCCTCGCCGAGGCTCAGGTCCACCCCCGCACAGCCCGCGAGCGCGGCCAGCCCCGCGCCGCACCCCGCCAGTACCGACCGCCTGGAACGGCGGGTCACGCCCGGTCACCCCCTTCGCGGGCGACGGTCGACCGGTGCTCGCAGCTGCCGCTCCAGCCGGTTCCGTACCCGCCGAACGAGTCGCCCTCGAACGGCAGGCTGATCGCGACGCCGACGGTGTCGCGCTCGTCCGCCGAGCACTCGGCGTCCGCCGGCCGGAGCGCCTGGCAGAAGTCGGCGTCGACGCCGTCCCCTTCGCGGTACACCCCGACGAGGTACGCCTCGTAGCACTCGCCGATGGGCCGCTGGAGGAGGAAGACCGACCGCGACTCGAGGTCGGTCGCATCGACGAACGCCCGGAGGTCGTCGGCCGGCGTCGTCGAGCGGAACGTCAGTTCCTCGCGGTCCTCGGCGTCGGTCAGGTACTCGATGTCCCGTCCGACCTCGGGGGGTTGGTCGTTGCCGTCGTCGACCTCGAACAGCGGCTCGCCGTCCCTGTCGCGGACGAAGCGTACCTCGTAGTCGTCGGGCGGGACCGGCTCACCACGGTCGGGCGGGACCGATCTCGAACTGCTCGACTCGCCGGAACACCCGGCGAGGGCCAGCGCGCCGGTCGTGGCGACTGCCTGGAGGGCGCGCCGACGGGACCAGTCGGGCATGGGTGCCGGGTCGTGTTCGAGGGGTGAATGTCTTCCGACCCGATAGTACGGCGTGTCCCGCGACCCTCCGACCCCGGGGGCTACTCCACGGGCCGCTCGATCACTACCCCTCGTCCCCCTCGCCGGCGACGGTACGCAGGTCACCGCAGTCGCCCCGCCAGCCCCAGTCGTGGCCGTCCAGCCCGTCCCCGGGGAACGGCAGCCGAACGCCGATCCCCACGGTGTCGATGCCGCCCGCCGAGCACACGATGTCCGTCGGCCGGAGCGACTGGCAGAGGTCGACGGTCACGCCGTCGTCCTCGCGGTAGACGCCGACGAGACGCGCCTCGTAGCACGCGCTCACGGGCCGTTCGAGCAGATAGAGGGAACCCGATCCGAGGTCGGTCGCGTCGACGAACGCCCGCAGTTCCTCCGCCGCCGGCGTCGAGCGAAACGCCACGCGCTCTCGGCTCTTTCCGTCCCGCAGGTACTCGCCCCGCGTCCGGCGCCCTTCGATGCCACCGTCCTCCGGGGTCACCGTGTGGTCGGGTCCCCCCTCGACGTCGAACAGCGGCTCGCCGTCCGTGTCACGGACGAACAGCACCTCCAGGTCCGACGGAGGGATCGGGTCGCCGCGCTCGCGCGGGGTCGGCCTCGAACCGCCGGGAGCGCCCGAGCACCCGGCGAGGGCGAACGCCCCCGTCGCAGCGGCCGCCTGGAGGGCACGCCGACGGGACCAGTCGGGCATGGGTGTCGGATCGGCGTCGGGCGACGAATGCCTTCCGACCCGACCTCGGGACATCCGTCGACCGACTCCCGAGCCCCCTACTCCACCAGCCGCTCGATCTCCGTGACGAGGATGTCCGTCGCGCCGGCCTCCTTCAGCCGGGTGATCGTCTCGAACACCTCGCGCTCGTCGACGACGACGTGGACCGCGAGCGCGTCCGAGCCGGCGACGTCCATCACCGTCGGGCCGCCCATCCCCGGGATGACGTCCTCGACCGCCTCGAGGTTCCCCTCGGGAACGTTCATCATCAGGTAGCGCTTCCCGTCGGCGGCGACGACGCTCCCGAGCGCCGTCTCTATCTGCCGGACCTTCCCGTCCCCGACGCGGTCGGGGTGGGCGAAGAGGTAGACTGAGGACTGGAGCACCTCCGCGACGACCTCGAGCCGGTTCATCCGGAGGGTCGTCCCGGTGGAGGTGATGTCGA
>JBEPXB010000521.1:0-2926 GCA_041642135.1 Halobacteriales archaeon
ATCTCCGGAACGGCTCGCCGGTCAGGGCCGAGCAAGCGAGCGCCGTCCTGACGAGCTGGCCGCCCCCCTCGCTCCCGTCGAGTTCGAGCATGGGTCCCGGTAGGCGACGGGGAGGCGAGTAGCCTTCGGACATTCGGAGTCGGTCGTGCCGGTCTCGCATCGGACCCCGGCCGTGCCGGGCCCACATCGGGGGCGGCCCACCGTCGACGGTCGCACGCGAGGACGACCGACCGTAGGTCGCCCCCGCACGGCGGATCCACCAGCAGCCGAGCTATATCCGCAGGTGTGCGGGTCGCTCGACCATCTCGAGCCCCTCGAGCAGGCCGAGCCGGTCCTCCTCGAGCCAGATCTCGGCGATCTCGTCGCCTTCGATGCGGTAGATACCCACGCCCGTCCACTCGACCGTGTGGCCGGTCGGCTCGATGTCCCGGTACTCCCCGGTGTGGGTCCCGCTCACGGTGTACCGGACGACGACCGTGTCGTCCTCTGCGATCGTCGCCTCGGTCGTCCCGGTGTAGTCGGGGAAGATCTCGAAGTGGGCGTCGAGAAAGCCCATGATCTCCTCGACCCCGTGCAGTTCGTCGCTCACGCCGTGCTCGACGACGTCCTCGGCGAGCACCTCCGCGAGCGTGTCGCGGTCCCGGTCGTTGAACGCCGCCAAGTACTGCCGGACGAGTTCCTTGTTGTCCTCGGTCGACATGGTGTCACCTCGCTGGCGCTCCCCTCGACGGTCCCGCCCGACCGGTCCGCGCCCGCCGGAGCGTGCTCCGAACCAACGCACCGAGAACTGTTAACTGTTGGCACGAAGGGGCGAGCCGGCTCGTGCCGTTTCAAGTCCGTGGCGGACGGAGGCCGGTCATGGACAAGCAGGAGCTCCGCGAGCGTGTGTGGGACGAGCTCGAGGAGTCGGGCGAGGCCCGGTTCCCGTTCCCGCCGCACGGCCGGATCCCGAACTTCGCCGGTGCCGACGGGGCCGCCGACCGCCTCGCCGAGACGGGGGCCTGGGGCCGGGCCGAGGCTATCAAGTCGAACCCCGACGCCCCACAGCTGCCGGTCCGCCGCCGGGCGCTCCGTGCGGGGAAGACGGTCTACATGGCGGTCCCCAGACTGCGCGACGCCGACTGCTTCGTCGAACTCGATCCGGCAGTCCTGGAGGATACCGATTCCGCCGCCACCGTGTCGGGCATGGACGAGCACGGCGCGCAGGTCGCACCCGACGCCATGCCGGGGATCGACCTCGTCGTCTCGGGGAGCGTCGCCGTCGACGGGGCCGGTAACCGAGTCGGGAAGGGCGAGGGCTACTCGGATCTCGAGTGGGGCGTGCTCTCCGAACTCGGCCTCGTCGACGCGGGGACGCCCGTCGTCACGACCGTCCACGAACTGCAGGTTCGCGAGGAAGACTGGGAGGCCGACGCCCACGACGTCCCGATGGACCTCGTGGTGACGCCGAACCGGATCGTCGAGACCGACAGGACCGGGAAACCCGAGGGGATCGAGTGGTCGGCGCTCGAAGACGACCGGATCGACGAGATCCCGGTCCTGCGTACGATGGACCGACGGGAGTAGCGCCGAACGGGACACGCGCGGGCACGTTCGACCTCGGTGTGGGACGGGACGTATCGCGGGTTACTGACGGTGGAATTATATAAAAGGGGGGTATCGAGTGGTGGTATGCCGGTCGAATCGGTACTGTCGGAAACGTATCTGGGGAGTACGATACCCCAGTACCTCCTGTTCTTCGCCATCCTGGCTGTCGGGGCGGTCCTGGGGCGATCGCTGAGCTTCCTCTACAAGCGGCGGCTCGAGCGGAAGGTGGAGGCGACGGAGACGGAGATCGACGACATCATCGCCCACTCGCTCGGCAGACCGGTCGTGCTGCTCGGCGTGGTGCTTGCAGTCGCCGCAGGGCGGGAGGTGCTCACTCCCGTCGAGCCCCTGCGGACCCTGCTGGGGGTGTCCGTGGAGATCCCCGCGATCGTCACCATCGCCTGGATCGCGGTGCGGCTGACGGACGGCCTCATCGAGACCTACGTGGTGGAGTACGCCGACCGGACCGAGTCCAAACTGGACGACGAGCTGGTGCCCATCGTCAGCAGGATGACCAACATCGCGATCGTCTCCATCGCCGGGATCGTAGTCCTGGACACGATCGGGTACGACGTGACCGCCGTGATCGCCTCCCTCGGCGTGGGCGGCATCGCCGTCGCCTTCGCCTCGCGGAGGACCATGGCGGACGTCTTCGGCGGGGCGCACATCCTCGCCACGAAGCCGTTCCTCGTCGACGACGTCGTGGAGATCGGCGACACGGCGGGGACCGTCGAGGAGATCGGCCTCCGGAGCACCCGACTGCGGGACTTCGACGGCCGGGCGATAACGCTCCCGAACTCCACGATCGCCTCGGCGGAGGTGAAGAACATCACCTCCGAGCCCACCAGACGCATCAAGACGCTCCTCGGGCTGACCTACGACACGACGCCCGAGGAGATGGAGGAGGCCCTCGACCTGGCCCGGGAGACGGCCAACGCCGTGGACGGGGTCGACCCCGAGCAGACCGGAGCGTGGTTCTGGGAGTACGGCGACTCGGCGATGCGGATCCGGTTCGAATACCACATCGAGGCGACCGACCAGTGGAAGGAGGTCAAAGACACCGTCAACCGGGAGATCCAGCGGGCGTTCGACGAGGCGGGGTTCGACCTGGTGGTGCCGACCCCGACGCTCCGCCTGGAGGACGACCGGGGCGAGGGCGACCCCACTTCCGTCGGTTCGGAGGAGAGCGTAGAGACGCCCCGGTGACGCCGTCGGCGCGACGGGACGGCGTACCGCCCGTGGATTCGTGACCGCGACCGGGGCTATCCGCTGCCGGGCAGCGGACAGAGCGAAGCGGTGAACCGGACGACGTCCTCGGTGTCGTTGCGGGCGCCGTGAG
>JBEPXB010000522.1:0-2920 GCA_041642135.1 Halobacteriales archaeon
CGACGGTTCGCTAGTCGCGGGTATGAGTCACGGATCGGACGAGGGCGGTCACCACCTGCCCGCGGTCGAGGACTGGCCGCGGGGGTTCGGCGAGGCCTCGTGGTGGCCGTTCGTCACGGCGATCGGCGCGGCCGGCATCTACGTCGGCGCCGCGTTGTTCGTCCTCGCACGCGGTGACAGCCCGCTGGTGAACCCGACGTACGGCCCGGTCGCGGTCGTCGTCTCCGTCCTGCTGTTTTTGATCGGCCTCTACGGCTGGGTCTACCACGCCTTCGTCAAGGCGTTCTGGGAGAGCGAGGGCCACGGTTCCGGGCTGAAGTTCGCGATGCTGCTGTTCCTCGGGACCGAAGTCGCGACGTTCGGCGCCGGGTTCGTCTACTACTTCTTCATCCGTGCGGACGCGTGGACGAACCTCCCCGAACTCGTCTCCAGCGGGAACATCTTCAGCAGCCTCGTCATCGCCAACACGGTCATCCTGGTGATCTCCAGCGTGACCCTCCACTACGCCCACGTCGCGCTCCGGCGCAACGACCGGAGCCGGTTCCTCGGCCTCCTCGGCGTGACGCTCCTCCTGGGTATCGTCTTCCTCGCCGGACAGGCGTACGAGTACTGGGAGTTCATCGTCCACGAGAACTTCACCATCGCCGAGGGCGCCTACGCCTCGGCGTTCTACGGCCTGACCGGCCTCCACGGCCTCCACGTCTCGCTCGGGGCCGTGCTCCTGCTCATCGTCTTCGTCCGCGCGATGTACGGCCAGTACTCGGCGGAACGGCACACCTCGGTCTCGACCGTCTCGATGTACTGGCACTTCGTCGACGTCGTCTGGATCTTCCTCGTCGTCGTCCTCTACATCGGTGCCGTCCTCGGGTGAGACCGGTTCGGTTCCGCCCGGCCCGATTCGACCCCGGCGTTCCCCCGCTTACGTGAGATCCGTCCCCGGAGACGCTTCGACAGGTACACCTCCCCCGATCCCCTACCGCCGACGATGACCCCACGGACACGTCCCGGGTCCCCGTCGGGCTCCCGCCGGGATCGTCGCCGTTCGTGGTCCGAACGGGCGGTGCGTGTGGCGCTCGCCGCGCTGGTCTCGCTGGTGCTCGGCGGCGTGCTCCTCGTCGCCCCGGCGCTGGCCCACGGCGGGAGTCTCCGGTCGGCGCCCGCCCGCTCGCTGTCGGTCCCGCTGTGGCTGTTTTTAGCGACCGGCGGGGGCGTCGTCGGCGCCTCCTTCCTGCTCGCCTCGTTCGTCACCGATCGGGCGTTCATCAGGCTCGTCCACGACTGGCGACGCGTCCTCTCGCTCCCGGCCGTCGACCTCCTCGTCGGGGTCGGCAACGCCGTCGGCGTGATCGGCCTGGTGGCGGTGATCGGGGTCGGGCTGTTCGGCCCCGCGGACCCGCTCTACAACCTCGGCGTGCTCGTCGTCTGGGTCGGCTGGTGGGCCGGCTTCGCCATGACGACCTATCTCGTCGGGAACACCTGGCCGGCGCTGAACCCCTGGCGCACCCTCGCGGGCGCTCTCCCCTCGCTCGACCGATCCTATCCGGAGCGGTTCGAGTCCTGGCCCGCCGTCGTCGGTCTGCTCGGCCTCGTCTGGCTCGAGGTGGTGAGTCCGCTGGCCGACGACCCGCGGCTGCTCGCGCTCGTCGTCCTCGCGTACAGCGCCGTGACGCTCGCCGGCTGTGTCGCGTTCGGTCCCGGTACCTGGTTCGACCGCGTCGACCCCGTCTCGCGGGTGTTCCGCTACTACGGTGCCGTCGCGCCGCTCCACCGCGACGGCGGCCGGTTGCGGCTCCGCATCCCCGGGACGGGCCTCGAGGACGCCGACCTCGTCACGACCCGGAGCGAGGTGGCGTTCGTCGTCGCGCTGCTCTGGGTGACAACCTACGACGGCCTCGTCGCGACCCCGCCCTGGCGCGACTTCGCGACCGCCCTCGTCGGCGCCGGCGTCCCCGCCGTCCTGCTCTACCCGGCGGCGCTCCTCGTCGGGTTCGGCGTCTTCTACGGCGCCTTCCGGTTCGCGATACGGTCGGGTCGCCACCGGGCCGAGACGTATCTCCCGGCGTCGACGCTCGCCCGCCGGTTCGCCCCGTCGCTGCTCGCTATCGCCGCCGGCTACCACGTCGCGCACTACCTCGGCTACTTCCTCGAGCTCTCGCCGACGCTGCTGGGCGCGCTCGCCAGTCCGCTCGCCCCGCCGGACCCCGTCGCCGTCGTGCTCCCCCCGTGGTTCCAGGCCGTCGCGCTCGGGTTCGTCCTCGTCGGCCACCTGGTGGCGATCTGGGTGGCCCACGCGACCTCGTTCGAGCTCTTCCCCGGGCGTATCCAGGCCGTCCGGAGCCAGTACGCGCTCACGCTGGTCATGGTGTTCTACACGATGACGTCGCTGCTGATCGTCTCGAGACCGTACGCCGCCCCGCCGTTCGTCTGAGATGGGGGTCGAGCAGTCGGTCGCCGATGGCCCCGGGTCGCGGACGGACGCCGACGGGACCGACGAGGCGGGAGAGACGTTCCACTGCCCGTACTGCGACCGGCGGTTCGCCCGCGAGGCCTACCGGGACCTCCACCTGGGTCAGGAGCACGAGGGGCGGCTCGACGCGGACGAGCGGGCGGCCTACGAGGCGGCTCACGACGCCGAGGTCGAGGAGATACGGCTGTTCCGACTGAAGGCACTGGCCGTGCTGGTCCTCGTCTACTTCGGCTTCCTCGTCGTGTACGCGTTCACGTTGTAGTTCGGAGCATTCTTCGGTGGAGTCTCCAGTGGTTCGTCTTCGGGGGAAACGACGCTCGGAACAGCATGAAAGCCCCGACTCCAGCGACTCGCCCCTTTCAGTCCCACCCGTGTCGGCTGACCGAACAGCATCGCTGGGTGGGACTGAAAGGGGCCGCGTTCTCGACGAAGCACGGCGACGTAAGCACCGCA
>JBEPXB010000523.1:0-2916 GCA_041642135.1 Halobacteriales archaeon
GCGCCCCGCGGAAATCCCCCTCGCGGAGAACGTCGAACTCGCCGGTGTGCGGGTCGAAGTGGTAGACGCCGGGATCGAACTCGCCGAGGTCGCCCGTCACCGCGTAGAGATCTACGTGATAGAGCTTTCCCGTGCAGGAGGCCGCGCGGAAGCGGACCGTCTGGCCCCGCCGCTCCAGTTCCTTCGTGACGCCCGTGGCGTAGTGACAGAGGGTGTAGACGTCGGGGTCGTCAACCGGGTCCTCCGGGCCGCACGTCGGCTTGGCCTCGGGCTGGGCGACGGCCGAGAGGACCGGTTCGTCCGGCGGGTCGAGCGTGCCCGACGGCGCGAACCGCGGCAGGTCCTCGTAGACCTTGTAGGGTCGCGGCTTGTTCGACGGGTCCATTCGGACCGAACTCTCCCGGACGCTCCGCGGGGAGTGGTTCGTCCGCTCGTGGTACTCGCGGGCGTCGACCATGCGGGAACCCGTTCGTCGACGCACAAAACGACTCGGTCGGGGCCGGACGGGAGTCCGAACGCGCCGTCCCGAGATGGCGCGAGGGGGACCGTCGGTCCGGATCCACGGGTTTCCGGCTGACCCGACCGCGTGGCTACGCGGTCGACACGGGTTCGGGTGGGTCGCTACGCCGCTGCGCTTCCTGCTTCGGTGGCTCGGGCGTCCACCGCTCGTCGGGCCCCTCGGCGACCCGCTTCGACACGACTCGTTCGACCCGGTCGCGCGGTGACTCCCCGTCACCGAACTAGACCGAGTCGGACATCGACACCCCGGGCTAGCTCCGTCGCACGGGTAAAAACGGTGCCTGCTCATGCAACGGTCCGCCCCGAGAGGAGGCCACAGAACCCGAGCGCGAACCGCTCGAACCGCCGGTCGACCGTCAGCTCGGCGAGCGTTTCACGACCTTCCCGGACCCGCTCGGAGAGCGTCGACGACGCGCGAGCGCCCGGGAGGACCGCCGTGACGACCTCCCCGGGCGTCGAGTCGGGTGTGCTCGCCGCGGTGAACGCGCGGAACGCCGGGTTGAGCGGGCGGCCGAGCGGCCGGTCCGTGGCCGAGAGGTCCATCAGGGCCACCCGTCCGGTACAGAGTTCGCACCACGCTTCGAGGACACCCGTCGGGTCTTCGAACATCCCCGTGACGAACGTCCCGAGGACGGCGTCGGCTTCCTTGACCGGCGGGCGGGTCGCGTCCCCCCGGAGGAGCCCCGCCCGGGGCGAGCGTTCGCCGGCCAGCTCGAGCAGTTCCGCGGTGAGGTCGACGCCGACCACCCGGCCCTCGGGCCCGACCCGGCGGCGGAGGTACGGCAGGTTCGCGCCGGTCCCACAGCCCATCTCGACGACGGTGTCGCCCGGCGAGAGGTCGAGCGCGTCGGCGGCGGCCCGGCGCCACCCCCCCACCCCGGGGAGCGTCGCGAGCAGGTCGTAGAGGGAGGCCCACCGGCCGTAGAACTCGGGGACGGCGTTCGTGGGCATCTCAGCACACCGCCCGGACCCGCTCGGCGGCGGCGACGGCGTCGGGCCCGAGCACGTAGACGACCGGTTCGACGCCGAACCCGCCCGTCTGGTAGAGGACCGCCGCATCGGGGTTTTTCCGGATCGCGTCGGCGACCGCCCGTTCGAAGTCGGCCTCGGCGTCGAACTCGACGGCCTCGTACTCGGCTGCCAGCCGCTCGACCAGTTCGGGGTCGTATCGGACGTTGACCGCGGCGCGGGCGGCGCTTCCGGCACTTCGGGCGGCCAGCAGCAGCCCCGCGACGTGCTCGCTGACGCCGAACTCCGGCTCGGCCGGGACCGTCGTCCGGCCCTTCACCTCGAGCAGGCGCCCCGGGACCGCCGCCACGTCGTCGATGCTCTCGGCGCCCGGGACCGCCTCGACGAGGTTCGATCCCACCGCGGGGATGAGCGCGGCGAACCCGGAGGTGTTCTCGAGGACGCGCAGCCCCCGCCGGACCGAGGCGAGCACCCGTTCTGCGGTCCGGAGCTCCGAGTCGGGGTCGTGGACGTCGAACCCGCCCTCGTACTCCGCGAGCGGCGGGAACGACGCCTCGTGGAGCCGCGAGAGCAGGTCGCCCCGTTCGAGTCGGCGGATCAGCACCTCCGTCTCGACGAGTGCCTGTACTCGACTCGTGTCGCCGGTCGACAGCCCCTCGGCCAGCCGCTCGACCAGATCGCGTACGCGCTCGTCGTCGCGAACTGCCTCGTTGACCGAGACGTCGCCTTGCGCGTACTTCGAGACGGCGCTCTGGCTGATCCCCAGGAGGTCGGCCACCTCCGACTGTGTGAGCCCCCGCTCGCGGAGCGCCGAGGCCAGCATCGAGCGGTACGTCGGGAGGAACTCCTCGACGACCACCTCCTCGACGAAGCGCATCCTACCGGTCGCCCCCGAGCTCAACCTCGTTCGGAGCCGAGGGTCGCGCCATCGCGCTCATCGGTCGCCCCCGAACTCGGAATCCCCGCCGATGCGGGAGGCCTGCGGCCCGGCCTGGTCCTGGTACTTCGAGCCACGTTCGCTCCCGTACGGCCGCTCGGCGGGGTTCTTCAGTTCCGTGAACAGCACCTGCGAGATGCGCATCCCCGGGGAGAGTGCGACGGGCGCGGCGCCGAGGTTCGAGAGTTCGAGCGTGATCTGCCCCCTGTATCCGGGATCGATGATCCCGGCTGTCGCGTGGATGACGATCGCGAGCCGACCGAGCGAGGAGCGTCCCTGGACGTGGGCGATGAGGTCGGCGGGTATCTCGACCCGCTCCATCGTCGTCCCGAGGACGAAGTCCCCGGGGTGGAGGATGAACTCTCCGCCCTCCTCGACGACGGTCTCGGTGACGTAGTCGTCGACCTCGCGCTCGCTGTTCGGGTGGATACAGGGGATGTTCGTCCGGCGGAACTCGAGGAACTCCCGACCCAGCCGGAGGTCGACACTCG
>JBEPXB010000524.1:0-2915 GCA_041642135.1 Halobacteriales archaeon
CTCGCCGAGCGCACCCATCCCCGAGGAGACGTTCACGACCCGACCGCCCTCGCGCTGGAGCAACAGGGGCACGGCGTGCTTGCAGAGGAGCATCGGCCCCCTGAGGTTGACCGCGAGCGTCCGGTCGATCCGCCGGGTGGGTTCGGCCACGATGTCGTCGCCGAACTCGCCCACGCCGGCGTTGTTGACGAGCACGTCGAGCCGTCCGACCTCGTCGTGGATGCCGTCGACGACCGCCTCGACGTCGCCCTCCTGTGTCACGTCCAGCAGGACTCGTTCGGTGTCCTCCGGCGTCCCGTTCCCCCGCGATCGGCTCCCCGCGTACACCGTCGCGCCGAGGTCGGCGAGTCGGCGGGCTATCTCGGCACCGAGACCGCGGTTCGCGCCCGTGACGAGGGCGACCTGTCCGTCGAGCGAGTCGTGGAGTTCGATCCCGCCGTCCTCGCGGTCTTCACCGCCGTCCTCGCGGTCGTTCATACCCCGTGGAGGGGTCCCGCGGCCGAAAAGCTCCCGAGTCCGTCGGGGCCCCGACCTGCGTCGTCGTCCTACTCGCCGAGGTCCCGTCGCATCGCGATCTCGAACCAGGGACAGAGCCGGAGCTGGCGGTAGAGCCGCTGGTTCCCGTGGAGGTGCTCGTAGGGTACCCACATCCAGCCGCCGACCTCCTCGGGGTCGGGGTCGAGGGTGCGGTCGACCAGGGTGCACTTGAGCACCGCACACACCTCCCACTCGAGGCCCTCGTCGAGGTAGTAGCGCTTGTACTCGAACTTGTCCGTCACCCGCAGGTCCCGGTACTGCGATCCCTCGACGCCGAGCTCCTCGGCGAGTCGCTCGCGGGTGGCATCCACCTGCGACTGGCCCGGATCGGGGTGGGAGGCGACCGTCCCGTCCCAGTACGTGTCCCAGAGGCGCTTGCCCGGCGCGCGCTCGGCGAGGAGGACGTTGTCCTCGTCGTCGAACACCAGAACCGTGAACGCCCGGTGGCGGGTGCCCTCGCCGGTGTGCGCCTCAAGCCGGTTGACGACGCCCTGCTCGTCGTCCTCGGCGTCGACGGCCACGACCTCCTGACGGGCGTTGCCGTGGTCGGCGTCCGCAGCGTCTGCGTCCGCGGCGACTCCGGAATCGCTGTCGAGGTCCGTCTCGGTGCTCATACGCTCACGTCGCCGGACGGTCATATGGTAGCTTCGGATTCACGACCCTTCGGCCCCAGAGCGCCTGCGGACCCTGTCACGACGGCCGCCTGACCGGACGAGTCTACTCGACGAAGCGGTACTTCCGCTCGCCCATCCGGCCCCAGCCGTCGAAGACGAACTCGTCCGCCGGAGCCGTGAACTCCTCGAAGTCCGTCTCCTTGTCGTGGTTGTGGGCGTCGTGGACCGTCTCGTACTCCTCGAAGCCGAGCTCGTAGCGGTCGGAAAGCTGCGCGTCGACGTTCTCGGCCATCGCGGCGATTTCCGCCTCCCAGTCGGGCTGGACGGTCTCGGCGTGGATCTCCGCCTGCGCGCCCGACCCGTACGAGGCGACGAGCAGCGTCTCGCCGGTTACGTCCCTGTCCTCCTCGTGGGCGCGCTTGAGCGCGGCCGCGCGGGCGACGTGGACGCTCCCGGTGTACCAGTTGCCGACGTGCCGGGCGATGTCCAGCGTCGGGTCGATGACCCGGTCGTACCACTCGGCGTACCGGTCGGTCCCCTTCAGCGCGTCCGTGTACTCGGCGACGGCGTCGAAGTACTGCTCCTCGTCGTCGAACGCCTCGGGCCGGGGCTGGCGACCGATCTCCGCCGCGAGTTGCTCCTCGATCTCGGTGTCGCGGGTGACGTGCCGGTATGCGAGGAGGGCGGCCTTGCGGACCATCCCCGGGAACGGCGTGTGGAACGGCGCGTAGACGAAGTCGTCCGGGTGGACGTCGCCCGCGACGGACTCGTAGTCGACGAGCGCCTCGCGCATCCGGGCGAGGTAGACCTGCACCGACCGCTTGCCGTCGACGCTCGGGAACTGCTGGTTCGGCTTCAGGAAGTCCGTCTCGTCGGCGCTCCCGTAGCCCTGCTCGGTCGAGAGCACGACCAGGTCGGGGTCCTCGGAGACGAGCATCGCGACGGCACCCGCGCCCTGCGTGGCCTCGCCGGGGTCACCGCGCGCGTAGAGCGCGGTGTCGGTCGCGATGACCAGCGCCGACCGGCCACGGTTCCGGCCGGCACGGATCCAGTTGTACGCGTCGTCGATGATCTGCGTGCCCGCGACACAGGCGAACTTCCGCTCGCCCTTGTTCGCGTGGTGGAAGTCGCCCTCGAAGGTCTGTTCGAGACAGCCCGCGATGTACGTCGAGACCGGCTTGGAGTTGTCGAACGCCGACTCGGTGGCGACGTCGATCCGGCCGATGTCCGCGGGTTCCAGGTCCCGGCGCTCCATCAGCCGTTTCGCCGCGTTCGCCCCCATCGTCACGATGTCCTCGTAGACGTCCGGGAACGAGGAGGCGTACAGCCCGAGTCCCTTCGTGTACTTCCCGGGGTCCTCGCCCTTCGCCGGCGCGAACGTCTCCGCCAGGTCCAGCCGGAGTTTCCCCGTCTCTATCTCTATCGCGTCGATGCCGACGTCCTTCATACCATCCAGTTCGGCGAAACCGTATAAGTGTTTGTCGACGTGAGATTCGACAGTTGTCGAACTCCCCGCCCTACGGTCGTGCGTCGTCTTTTACCGATGGTCGCCGACCCGTCCGAGCGCTGACCGGTACATCGGTACGCACGACCGTATCAGCCCGTCAGCGTGAACTGTTCCGAGGACCCGTCGCCGTAGTAGACGGTGATCGTGAGCGACTCGCCGCTCATGTCGACGTTCGACGACGGGCCACCACCGGTCTGCTGGAGGTCCTTCAGTTCGAACGTCGCGCTCCCGCCTCCAGCGATCGTCGCGTCGGTGCC
>JBEPXB010000525.1:0-2894 GCA_041642135.1 Halobacteriales archaeon
GCACAGAGGCGGTCGAGGTGACGGGCGAGGCCGTCCTCGAGTCCGGTGAACCCCGCGGCGGCCTGGTCCGCGGCGAGGATCCCGTTCATCGCGCTCATCCCCGCGTAGGTGTTCCTGACCGTCGCACCCTCGGTGGCGGCGTCGAACCGAGTGTGGAGCGCGTGGTTCGCGCCGATCCGGATCGCCTCTAGCGTCGTCTCGGCGTCGTACCCTCGATACCTCGCGACGCCGGCAGCCGCTCCGACGGTCCCCCAGACGCCGTGCATGTGGTACTCGGGGGCCAGCGGGACGCACGCGATCCCGACCCGGGCGCCGACCTCGTAGCCGGCGACGAAGGCGGTGAGGAACCGACGGCCGCGTTTCCCGTCGGCCCCGTCGGCGTCGCCGGGCGGCTCGGTTTCGGCCACCGCGAGGACTGCGGGGAGGACGTGCATCGCGGGGTGCCCGGTCGAGTACTTGTGCCCCTCGTCGAGTTCGAGGACGGTTCCCGCGCTCCCGTTGGCGAGCGCGGCCCGCGTCGCGGGCGCCGTCCGGTCGGTTCCGAGCACCGTCGCCTGCCCTTCACCTTCCCCGCCCGTGGACTGCTCGGCGAACGCGGCGACGTACGGCGCGGTCGACCCGCCGAGGACGGCGCCGACCGAGTCGGCAACGACGAGCGTCGCCCGGTCGAGCGCGTCGCCGGGTACGGCCCCGAGGTCGAGCGAGGCGGCGAACGCGGCGGCCTCGCGTTCGGCGCTCATACTACGTGCTCCAGTCCGGCAGTTCGCGCTCGACGAACCGTCCGGTCCCGGGGTCGGCGACGAGTTCGCCCTCGTCGGCCACCAGCTGGCCGCGGACGAGCGTCTGTGTCACCGCGCCGGTGACCTCCCAGCCGTCGTACAGCGAGAACGTCGAGTTCGAGGCGTTCTCAGCCTCGTCTACCGTCCACGTCTCGGCGGGATCGAAGACGACGATATCGGCGTCGGTGCCCGGTTCGAGGGTCCCCTTGTTCGGGAACCCGAACGTCCGTGCCGGGTTCGTCGACATCACCCGGACCAGGAACGGGTAGGAGAACCCCCGGCGGTTCACCGCCACCTCGTGGAACACCGGCAGGCTGTACTGGGCGCTGTTGGCGCCGAACGGGCTGTCCCACCAGTTCTCGACCCCCTCCTTGTACTCGCGGTGGTAGACGGAGTGGTCGGTGGAGACGACACTGAGGAGGCCGCTCCGGAGGTACTCGAACATCGCCTCGACGTCGTCGTCGGTCCGGAGCGGCGGGGCGATGAGCGGGAGGTTCCCGCGCGTCTCGTGGATCTCGCGGGTCAGTGCGGTGTAGTGGGTACAGGTCTCAGCCCGGACGTTCGAGCCGTCCTCCTGGAACGGCGCGAGCGCCTCGGCGGCCTGTCGACAGGAGGTGTGGATGCCGTAGTATTTCACCCCGGTCTCGCGGGCCATCCGGGCGACGTCGTCCGCGGCCATCGCCTCCGCGTAGTCGGGGCGCGAGTCGGGGTAGTGGACGGGGTCGCCCTTCCCCTCCCGCTTCAGTCGCTCGGCGAGGTGCTCGCAGACCGAGGGGTCCTCGGTGTGCATCGTGGCGACGGCGTCCTCCGCGGCGATGCGCTCGAACGCCCGGTTGACGAACCCGTTCGACACGCCGACGGGGTAGGTGGACATGAACATCTTGAACGAGGTGATCCCTTCCTCGACCGCCTCCGGGATCGCGTCGAGCGTCTCCTCGGTCTCCCTGGAGAGCACCCCGTGGAGGCTGTAGTCGACGTAGGACTCCTCGTCCTTCGAGCGCTTGTGTTCGATTCCCTCCAGCAGACCCGCTTCCTCGTCGGTCCCTGCGCGGTCCCGTCCCTGCCACGCGAAGTCGACGAACGTCGTGATCCCGCCGAGCGCGGCCGCGCCCGTTTCGGCGGGCATCGTCCCCGCGCGGTTCTCGGGCACCTCGTCGATGTGGACGTGCGGGTCGACCACGCCGGGCATGACCAGCCGGCCCGCCGCGTCGATCCGACGATCCGCCGCCGGGAGCGACGGCTCCCGCCCGACGGCCACGATGGTCCCGTCGTCGATGGCGATGCTCCCTACGGAGACGTCGGTGGGGGTGACGAGGCGGCCACCCGCGATGATCGTGTCGACTGTCATCGTTCGAGGGACCGGACGCCGGGGCTAATACTTTGTCCCGAAGGGTGGGAGGATAGTCGGAGGAGCGATAGCGGGCCGGCAAGCGAAGCCGAGAACGACGTTCGAGGGCGGTCGATCCGGCCCCGTCGTGGGCGTACGTTTATATACGAAACCGGGACCACCGTCCCCGTGCCCTGACGAGTCACCCGTGGGGCGGGCGCGGGAGCCCGGCACGCCGCCCCGCGGAAGAGAAGCCGTGCCGGCTGTTCGAGAGGAAAAGCCATGTCGGAGAGCGCGGTGCCGATTGGCGTGTGTCCGAAGCGCGGCCCTACGGGGCGCGATCTCTCGACTCCGTTCCGCGATCGACCGTCGCTGGGGCGGGCAGAACCTCGTCCCAGCGGTAGGGTTTTACCCTCCAGCGGAACGGGTGTCCGGGCATGGATATCCGGGTAGACCAGGAGCGACTCCGCGAGGACTTGGAGGCGAACGGCCACATCGGCGAGGTCGATACCGAAGAGGGCTGGGGTCGGACCGTCCTGACGGGGACGGACGCCGACCGTGAAGCACGGGATCGGTTCGTCGAGCGGCTCGAGGACGCCGGACTCGAGGTCCGCGTCGACCCGATCGGCAACCTCGCCGGCCGGTGGACCCCCGAGAGCGCCGACCCGGACGCCCCGCCGGTCGCCGCCGGGAGCCACCTCGACTCGGTCCCGGAGGGCGGCATCTTCGACGGGCCGCTCGGCGCCTACGCCGCACTCGAGGCCGTCCGGGCCATCCGGGACTCGCCG
>JBEPXB010000526.1:0-2888 GCA_041642135.1 Halobacteriales archaeon
CGCTCGTGTACGCGCCACACTTCACGCGGCTGCCGGACATCGAGGCCCGGGCCCGGCGGTTCTCGGACGACGAACTCCTCGTGGTGCCGGCCCGCGAGCTGTTCGCCGGGAGCTGGCGGAACCGCAAGCACGTCCTCGCGCTCGGGCTCTCCGAGCCGGTTCCGGACTACCTGACGCTGGAGACGACGATGCGGGAACTGGATCGACAGGATGCGGTCGTGCTCGTACCCCACCCCGAGTTCGCGACGGTGAGCCTCGATGCGGCCGACATCGACCTGTACCGGGAGGTCGTCGACGCCGTCGAGGTGTACAACCCGAAACACTGGCGCCGGCACAACGACCGGGCGCGCGACATCGCCCGCGAGACGGGGTTCCCGCCGTTCGGCTCCTCGTACGCCCACCTCCGGGGGAGCGTCGGGGAGGTGTGGACCGCGTTCGAGGGACCGCTCGACTCCGCCCCGGCGGTCGTCGACGCCTTCCGCGAGGGGCTCCCGCGGCGGGTGTTCCGTCGCCGGGGGCGGACCCACGCGCTGCGCTGCCGCGCCGAGTTCGCACACCTGGGCTGGGAGAACACCTGGGAGAAGTTCGAGCGAGTGGTGTTGAAAGGACGCGAGGCGACCCACCCGCGCCACCCGGTGTACGGTGGACGGTTCGAAGACGACGCGGTCTACTGAACGTCGTTACTGCGTGTAGGGGATGGCCTCGATCACCTGCTGGACGAGGTCGGGCGCCACGTGGACGAGGAAGGTGGCGACGAGGAGTTCGAACGCGGTGACGAGCAGGGTGACGACGTTGGCGAACCGACTGCTGGTCGTGACGCCGGTCGGCGAGCCGTACTCCCGGTCCGAGAGGGGGTAGAACAGTGCGATCCCTCGCTTGCTCCCCAGCACGTCGAGCACGTAGTGGGTGAGGACGCCGAGCCACACCCACTGGAGGTTGTCGAAGTAGAGGGGGAAGGTGACGAAGACGGCGAGGGTGGGGAGGTTGTGGAGCGTCTTCCGGTGCTTGCCGAAGGCTGTGTCGACGTCCGGGAACAGCGCCCCCAGGACGACCGGGACGGACACCGCCGCGACCGTCCAGAAGGTCTCCACGTCCCCGGCCGGTTCGAGGACGTACCCCAGTCCCACCCCGAGGAGGACGGCGTTCAGCACGTGTCCCTGCTTGTTCATCGTCGGGGGCGAGGAGGGTCGACCCCACAAGCGTTTCCGTTCGGTCACCGGTTCCGCTCGGTTACTCGCGTGCCTCGACGGCCGCGAGACAGCTCCGTAGCGCCTGTCGGGCGAACCGCTCCTTGCAATCGAGACGGTCGCCGTCGAACTCGTGGCGCTCGGCGACCGTCTCGGAGGTGCCCGTCCCCCACTCGCCGGCGTAGGCGACCCCCACGAAGACCGTGCCGATCGGTTTCTCCTCGGTGCCACCTTCGGGGCCAGCGACGCCAGTGGTCGCGACGCCCCAGGTCGTGTCGGCGGTGTCGCGCACGGCCGCAGCCATCCGTCGGGCGACCGGGGCGCTCACCGCTCCGTGTTCGTCGAGGGTCTCCCGCGGGACGGCGAGCAGCGCGCGCTTCGCCCGGTAGGAGTAGGTGACGACCGCCCGGTCGAAGTAGTCGCTCGATCCCGGAACGTTCGTCAGGAGCGACCCGGCGAGTCCACCGGTGGCCGACTCTGCGACCGCGATCGTCTCCCCGCGCTCCCGGAGTGCCTCGCCGAGCCGTTCCTCGACCGGCGGATCGTCCGCGTACTCGTACATGGCTCGACGTCGAGCGAGACGGACATGAATCCCACGACCGTGTGGTTATCCCCGTCGGTCGTGGAGTTATCGTGACCGTCGTGACACTCAAGTCGGCCCCTCCCGTCGTGAGCGCATGGGCGCTGTGGTAGACGCCGCCCTCACCGCCGTGATGGTCGTGACGCCCACGGCGATGTACATCGGGCTCTGGCGTCTCCTCATGAAGATGCGCGACGACGACCTGATCAACCGGCTCGACCAGCGGATGAAACACGCGGACGAGCCGGGTCGCGCCGGGACGCCGGCGGCCGTCGGGATGGCCGCCCTCGAGCCCTCCGACCTCGACCCCGAACTCGACGGGCGGGTCGCCCGGAAGATGCGCCGGAAGAACCGGACGAGGCAGTGTCCCGACTGCCGGACGCTGAACTCTCCCCGCGACGAGGCGTGTCACGCCTGCGGAACCGAACTCCCCGGTTCCGAGGGCACGAGCCTGATGGAGCGGCTCCGGCGCTGACTCGGAGCGGTCCCGTCGCTGATCCGGACGCGTCCCGTCGTTGGCTCGGCCGCACGGCGCGATAGTGACGCGGCTACCCGGACTGGCGGTCGCCCCTCCTCCCGGGCGACCCCGGTCCCCCGTGCGGGGACCGGCGCCCGGGACACGGTGGTCCCGTCCTCTCACTTGAAGCTTCGTCCGTGACCGTCGGGTGTCTCCCGTCCGCGGTCCACGGACACTCCCGTCGGGACCGACGGGTACTCCCGTGTCGACTGCGAACCGCCGCCGATGAGTGACCTGCACGTCGAGGCGGTCGAGTCGCTCGACGACACGGACGTCCCCCGCGGCGTCGACGCCCCGGAGTACGTGCTCTATGGCGGGAAGGGTGGCGTCGGGAAGACGACGATGGCGGCGGCGACGGCACTCGCCTCCGCCCGCGACGGGACGCCCACGCTCGTCGTCTCGACGGACCCCGCCCACTCGCTGTCGGACTCGCTCGGGACCGAGGTTCCGTCGGAACCGGCTCGCGTCCACGCCGAGCACCCGCTCTACGGCGTCGAGATCGATCCCGAGGCGATGCAGGAGGGGCCGTTCGCCGGCGGCGAGATGGACGTCGACGGCCTGGGCGGACTCGGGGGGCTGCTCGGCGGTGACGGCGGACCGTTCG
>JBEPXB010000527.1:0-2888 GCA_041642135.1 Halobacteriales archaeon
TGTCGGCCATCGCCCGCATCGCCTTCCCGAGCTTCGTCCGCTGGAGCAGGACGTGGACGCCGAGCATCAGCCCGACGGCGACGACCGTCAGCGCGATGTCGTGGGCTCTGAGCTGGATCGTCCCGTCGATGAACGGGACGGTGAGCGAGGGCTGCGTGGCGGTGAGCCCCCGGCGGCTCGGCCCGAAGACGAACTGGATGAGAAATCGGATGGCGAACGCGACCCCGATGCTCGTGATGAGCAGGGCGATCCCTCCCCGGTCCCTGAGCGGTTTGAACGCGTACTTGTCGACGAACAGCGAGAGGCCGATGGTGAACACCCCCGCGACGAGGAGCCCCGCGACCACCGCGACCGGCGAGGTGACGACGCCGATGCCGAGTGCGCCGCCGAACACCGACCCCCCGGCCCCGACGAGCAGGAGCGACCCGATGTCGGCCCGTGCGCCGAGCCCCCCGGCGACGGCGTAGGTCGTCGCCCACCCGGCGAACCCCCCGGCCGTGATGTAGTCCCCGTGAGCGAAGTTGGCGAACCCCAGGATGCTGTACGTCATCGAGAGGCCGATGCCCGCGAGCCCGATGACGAGCCCCCGCATCAGGCCGTCCTTGATCAGGACGCCCAGACGGAAGAACTGCTGCTCGCCGACGAGTAACTGCCGACCGAGGTCGAGCAGCAGGACGGCGAGTATCGCCGCGAGGAGGACGGTGCCCGGGTTCGCCCCGAGCAGTCGTCGCCCGCGTGCGTACGTTTCACTGATACCCATGCCAAGGGCTGTGTAGTGGAGTGCCTTAAACAACACTCTATAGCCGTCGACCGGTCCGTCACCGGACGGAACTGCCACAACACTTTCGTCGGGGGGGCGGGGAGTCCCACCCATGGTACGGACGCTGGACGACCTCGACCCGTCCGGTCTCGCGGTCGGCGTGCGGGTCGACGTCAACAGCCCGCTCGACGGGGAGGGGGGGCTCGCCGACGACGCCCGCCTCCGGGCGCACCTGGACACGCTCTCCGAACTCTGCGCCCGGGGGGGACGGGTCGCCGTCCTGGCACACCAGGGGCGTCCCGGGGGCGAGGACTTCGCCGACCTGACCGCGCACGCCGAGCGCTTCGACGAACTGCTCGACGCGCCGGTCGGCTACTGCGACGGGACGTTCACCCGCAACGCCCGCGAGGCCGTCGGGTCGCTCGCCCCGGGCGAGGCGGTCGTCCTCGAGAACACCCGCTTCTACAGCGAGGAGTACATGGAGTTCGACCCCGAGGACGCCGCCGAGACCTACCTCGTCGACCGTCTCGCGCCGACCCTCGACGTCTACGTCAACGACGCGTTCGCCGCCGCACACCGCTCGCAGCCCTCCCTCGTCGGCTTCCCCTGCCGACTGCCCGCCTACGCCGGCCGGGTGATGGAGCGCGAACTCGACGTGCTCGGCGGACTCGGGGACGCCCCCCGGCCGCGGTACTACGTCCTCGGCGGGGCGAAGGTCGAGGACTCGCTCGACGTCGCCCGGTCGGTGCTCGACCGCGACATCGCCGACGGGGTACTGACGACCGGCGTCGTCGGGAACGCGTTCCTGCTCGCCGACGGCGTCCAGCTGGGCGCGGCGAGCGCGAAGATCGTCAACGAGCGCTCGCGGGAGGCGGTCCGCCGGGCCGGCGACCTCCTCTCGGAGTACGACGCGCTGATCCACCGCCCGCGCGATGTCGCCATCGAGCGCGACGGCGAGCGGGTCGAACTCGCGGTCGACGAACTCCCGGCCGAGGCGCCGGCGATGGACGTCGGCGCGAAGACCGTGAGCGCCTACGCCGAACTGCTCGACGGCGCGGGGACGGCCATCCTCAACGGCCCCGCCGGCGTCTTCGAGGAGGAGCGGTTCGCGGTCGGCACCCGCGAGATCTTCGAGGCGGCGACCCGCGCCGAACTCAGCGTCGTCGGCGGCGGGGACACCGCGGCCGCGCTCCGGCGGCTCGGCATCGGCGGGTTCAGCCACGTCTCGACCGGCGGCGGCGCCTGCCTCCGGATGCTCACCGACGGGTCGCTCCCGGCCGTCGAGGCTCTCGAACGGTGACCGGCGACGGGTCGACCCCGGCGGTGACCGTCGAACGGCCGCCGACCGAGGCGGCCGAGGCCATCGCGGACATGTGGGTCGACCTCGCCGCCGACCAGCGGCGCCACGGCTCGCACCTGCTCGCCGAACCCAACCGCGAACGGGCCCGCGAGGCCGTCCTCCGCCGGATCGTCACGGACTCGCTGCTCGTGGCTACCGACGACGAGGACCTCGTCGGCTTCGTCACCTTCGAGGTCGAATCCGGGGTCTACGAACAGGACGCCACCCGGGGGCTCGTCGAGAACGTCTACGCGGTCCCGGAGCGTCGCGGCGAGGGGGTCGGTACGGCCCTCCTCGAAGCGGCGGAGGATCGACTCCGCGAACGCGGGTGTGACGCCCTCTTTCTCGAGGTGCTCGCCGCGAACGAGGACGCGAGGCGGTTCTACCGCGAGGCGGGCTACGAGCCACACCGGGTCCAGTTCGAGCGGTCCGCGGACGACGACGATGACGGGAACGCGACCGCCACCGAAAGCGATACGCACACAAGGGACGACTGATTACTACCACCTGCGCCAAGGGAGCTTGGGCCCGGTACAAGCACTCGACTTGTAATCGAGAATTCGTGGGTTCGAATCCCACCCTTGGCTTCCTCCGAGGGGCGTGAGGTCCGAGCGTTGTCCAGGACCATTGAACGACGACCGTAGTGAGCCGCGAACGGACGTGACGAGCAGAAGCCACGTTGATCGCGACCCCTACCGGTCGTGCGCAGCGAGCCACAGAGCGAGCGCCGTTGATTCCGGTTCACCGAGGGCGCCGATCTCAATATCTAGATGGGACTTCGAGAACACG
>JBEPXB010000528.1:0-2873 GCA_041642135.1 Halobacteriales archaeon
GATGTCCTCGAGGTCCCGGAGGTGGTCGAACCGGGGGTCCTCGGTCGGGACGGCGATCACCTTGTCGTCCTGCTCGCCGTCGTCGTCCATCTTCATGAGAGCGACCGGACGGGCCTCGATGATACACCCGGGGAAGGTCTGGTCCTCGACGAGGACGAGCACGTCGAACGGGTCCTCGTCGTCGTAGTACGACCGCGGGATGAACCCGTAGTCGGAGGGGTAGTGGACGTTCGAGTGGAGCACCCGATCGAGGACGACGCCGGGGATATCCTTGTCGTACTCGTACTTGTTGCGCTCGCCCTTCAGACACTCGACCACGGCGTAGATCTCCTCGGGCGGGTCCGGTCCCGTCTCGAGGTCTTCCCACAGGTTGGTCATGCTCGTCGGTCCGGTTGGGCCGGAAAAAGTCCTTTCGGGACGACGACAGCCACACCCGGATCCGTCCATCGGTGTATACACTCGTCCAATTCGTCTCCAGGTAACACCACGGTCCTCCCTGGATGTGCGGATCGGGTCGTAGCTGTTTGCGAAATGTTAAGTACTTGGGTGACCTCCATATACCTATGTCAGAGGCTCAGACAGTTGATGGCACCCCCGGGATCGCCAGCGAGCTGACGGCGTTCCAGCGGAACATCCTGACCATCCTCGCCGAGGAGGCCCGCTACGGCCTCGCGATCAAGCGCGAACTCGAGTCCTACTACGACTCCGAGGTGAACCACGGTCGGCTCTACCCGAACCTCGACGACCTCGTCGAGATGGGGCTGGTCGAGAAGTCCGAACTCGACAAGCGGACCAACCAGTACGCGCTGACCGACGAGGGCGAGCAGGCCCTGCTCGACCAGTTCGAGTGGGAGTTCTCCCGGTTCGTCACCGAGCCGGGCCGTGCGGACGCGCTGCGCGACCTCCTCGACGACCTCGAGTAGAACCGAAGACGGCAACCCCGGCACCTTTCTTTCGAGCGACACACCCCCAGCGAGAGCCCCGTCTCGCCGCTCCGTCGTCGCACACGTCACCGCGGCGAGCGCCGGCTACCGACGGCTCACCGGCCGGGCCGCGAGCGGTCGACCCGCTCGAACAGCAGGTCCAGCGACCGATCGAGGACCTCGCGCTGGTCCTCGCTCGGCCAGGCGTTCCGCGGGAAGTACTCCTCGGTGAACTCCCGGACCTGCCGCTCGGTCGCGCGCTCGACCGGCCGGGCGTAGTGGTTCCCCATGAAGTCCGCGAAGGCGTGGGCGTTCGCCCCGTGGACGGGGCCGTGCTCGCTCTCGACCTCCTCGGCGAGCGCGCGGTTGTGCGCCTCGACCTCGTCCCACTCGTCGGGGTCGCCCGTCCCGTCGAGCGGCACCTCGACCGCCCGGGAGACGTCGTCGACGTCCTCGACGCGGATCACGCCGTCCTCGACCCACTCGCTCGGGTGGAGCACCAGGACCTCGCCGTGGTCCTCCGAACGGCGGCGTGCGGTGTAGCCGTGGGCGGAGAGGAGCGTCCCCCGGCGGTCGCGGTAGGCCGCGGCCTCGTTCCCGTCGACCGCGTCGCGCGCCAGCCGCGTCAGCCGCTCGGCCTCCTCCACCACCGCCTCCGGGAGCGGGGCGTCGGCTTCCTCCTCGTCCTCCTCTACGGGTTCGTCGGTGCGTTCCTCGACGGTGCGTTCCTCGTCCGCGGGTTCGTCGTTAGCCTCGGCCGTCATCGAGTGCCTCGTTCGCAAGGTCGTCGGCGCGGTCGTTTATCTCCCGCGGTACGTGCTCGATCGACCACGAATCGAACCCGTCGAGAAGCTCCAGAACCCGGACCCGCCGCTCCCGGAGCTCCGGGTCGTTCGTGTCCCACTCCCCGCGGACCTGCCGGACGATCAGCTGTGAGTCCCCGCGGACGGCGACCTCGTCGAACCCGAAGTCGGCCGCCACCTCCAGCGCCCGGATCAGCGCCTCGTACTCGGCGCGGTTGTTGGTCGCCCGACCGATCCGCTCGCCCCCCTCCGCCGCGATACCGTCGCCGGTGACGAGGACGTACCCGACCGCCGCCGGACCCGGATTCCCTCGACAGGCCCCGTCGAAGTAGACGTGCGCACGGCCGCCGCCCTCCTGCAGGAGCCCCACCAGCCGCTGTGGATCCCGCCCTTGGACGACCACCTTCCCGTCGTAGGCGACGGCCGTCGCGCCGCCGTGACTCGCTCGCCACCGCTCGTGGTCGGTGTTCCCGGGTTCGACCTCGACGCCGGCCGACTCCAGTCGCTCCCGTGCCGTCGCCGGGTCGCACTCGATGACGGGCATCGGCTCCCCCTACCCCTCCTGGAGTTAAAAGTGCCGGTGAGATGTCGTCGCCCCTCCACAGTTCGCCCGCCCGTACCCGGACGGGACCGGGGGACGGGCTGCCCCGCCCCAGATTTTATGTAGGCCGGTAGTACTACCGTAAAAACGCGATGACACGGCCCACACGCCAGCGGGAGCGCGAGGGGGATCGCCAGGAGGAGACCGCGGAGGAGGAGGCCGCCCGGCTCTGCCCGGAGTGTGGTGCCGACCGGATCGTCAAGAGTGCCGACCGGGGCGAACTGATCTGTGACGAGTGCGGCCTGGTCGTCGAGGAGGACCAGATCGACCCCGGCCCGGAGTGGCGGGCGTTCAACCACTCCGAGCGCCAGAACAAGTCCCGCGTGGGTGCCCCCACCACCCAGACCATGCACGACAAGGGGCTGACCACCCAGATCGACTGGAAGGACAAGGACGCCTACGGTCGCTCCATCTCCTCGGAGAAGCGCTCGCAGATGCACCGCCTCCGCAAGTGGCAGGAGCGCATCCGCACGAAGGACGCCGGCGAGCGCAACCTCCAGTTCGCCCTCTCCGAGATCGACCGCATGGCCTCCGCCCTCGGCGTAC
>JBEPXB010000529.1:0-2859 GCA_041642135.1 Halobacteriales archaeon
CGCACCGCGGCCCCTCGATCCGGGTATGAGCGAGAACGGGAGTGCCGACGGGGAAACGCCCGACGGCACCGCCGCCGAGGGCGACCCGGCTACCGACGGGGCTGCCCCGGACGTCGAGGTGGAGACCGATGTCGGAACGGACGAGGAACTCCGCGAACGAGTCGCCGAGACCGACCCCGAGACGCTCGCACGGGAGATCGCCGCGCTCCGCGAGCGTGCCGAGGAGGCCGAGGAACGCGCCGAGGAGGCCGGAGAGCGGGTCGAGGAACTGGAGTCGAAGCTCAAGCGCAAGCAGGCGGACTTCCAGAACTTCAAGAAGCGACAGCAGCGGAAGCTCGAGGACCAGCAGCGACGGGCGACCGAGGACCTCGTCGAGCGGCTGCTCGACGTCCGGGACAACCTCGACCGGGCGCTCGACCAGGACGAGGACGTCGACATCCGCCCGGGCGTCGAGAAGACGCTCGACCAGTTCGATCGGGTACTCGACGCCGAGGACGTCCGTTCCATCGACCCCGAACCGGGCGAGGCGGTCGACCCGGAGCGCCACGAGGTGCTGATGCGGGTCGCCTCCGAGCACCCCGAGGGGAGCGTCGACGACGTCCACCGCCCGGGCTACGAGATGGCCGACCGGGTGCTCCGCCCGGCGCAGGTCACCGTCGCCGAGGAGGGCGACGGGAGCGAGGAGTGATCCCACCGGGGACCGGCCTCGACGCTTCTTCCGGACCCATCGCGGCGAGATGAACGCTATCTACGGTTCTGTATAAATCCCGCGACCGTCGACCGAGGCGGTTCGTCGAATCGCACGACTCGACGGGGGTGGCTCGCGACGAGCGCTCGTACCGTCTAGTAATCTTTAACGGGCACAAGCGGCTACTCGGACGTAACGATGGCCAGTAACAAGATCCTCGGTATCGACCTCGGTACCACCAACTCCGCGTTCGCGGTGATGGAGGGTGGCGACCCCGAGATCATCTCGAACGCCGAGGGCGACCGCACGACGCCCTCTGTCGTCGCGTTCACCGACGACGGCGAGCGACTCGTCGGGAAACCGGCGAAGAACCAAGCCGTCCAGAACCCCGAGCGGACGATCCAGTCCATCAAGCGGCACATGGGCGAGGAGGGCTACACGGTCGACATCGAGGGCGAGGAGTACACTCCCGAGCAGGTCTCGGCGATGATCCTCCAGAAGATCAAGCGCGACGCCGAGGAGTACCTCGGCGACGAGGTCGAGAAGGCCGTGATCACGGTCCCCGCGTACTTCTCGGACAGCCAGCGCCAGGCGACCAAGGACGCCGGCGAGATCGCCGGCTTCGAGGTCGAGCGCATCATCAACGAACCGACGGCGGCGTCGATGGCCTACGGCCTCGACGACGATTCGGACCAGACCGTCCTCGTCTACGACCTGGGTGGGGGGACCTTCGACGTCTCCATCCTCGATCTGGGCGGTGGGGTCTACGAGGTCGTCGCGACGAACGGGGACAACGACCTCGGCGGCGACGACTGGGACCAGGCGGTCATCGACTGGCTGGCCGACGACTTCGAGGAAGAGCACGGGATCGACCTCCGCGAGGACCGCCAGGCGCTCCAGCGGCTCAAGGACGCCGCCGAGGAGGCGAAGATCGAGCTCTCCAACCGGAAGGAGGCGACGATCACCCTCCCGTTCATCGCCGCGGACGACGACGGTCCGAAGGACCTCGAGGCCAAGCTCTCGCGGGCGAAGTTCGAGGCGCTCACGAGCGACCTCATCGAGCGGACGGTCGGTCCGACCGAGCAGGCCCTCGAGGACGCGGGCTACTCGAAGTCCGACATCGACGAGGTGCTCCTCGTCGGTGGCTCCACGCGGATGCCGCAGGTCCGCGAGCAGGTCGAGGAGCTCACCGGCCAGGAGCCGCGGAAATCCGTCAACCCCGACGAGGCCGTCGCGCTCGGCGCGGCCATCCAGGGCGGCGTGCTCTCGGGCGACGTCGACGACATCGTCCTGCTCGACGTCACGCCGCTCTCGCTCGGCATCGAGGTGAAGGGTGGCCTGTTCGAGCGGCTCATCGAGAAGAACACGACCATCCCGACCGAGGAGTCGAAGGTGTTCACCACCGCCGCGGACAACCAGACCCAGGTCCAGGTCCGGGTGTTCCAGGGCGAGCGCGAGATCGCCAACGAGAACGAACTGCTCGGGGAGTTCCAGCTCGCCGGCATCCCGCCCGCGCCCGCGGGAACACCGCAGATCGAGGTGACGTTCAACATCGACGAGAACGGCATCGTCAACGTCGAGGCCGAGGACAAGGGCTCGGGGAACAGGGAAGACATCACCATCGAGGGCGGCGCCGGCCTCTCCGACGAGCAGATCGAGCGGATGCAGCAGGAGGCAGAGGAGCACGCCGAGGAGGACGAGCGCCGCCGCGAGCGGATCGAGGCCCGCAACGAGGCCGAGTCCGCCGTCCAGCGCGCCGAGACGCTCATGGAGGAGAACGAGGAGAACGTCGACGACGAGCTCCGCGAGGACATCGAGACCGCCGTCGAGGACGTCGAGGAGGTGCTGGAGGACGAGGACGCCACCAAGGAGGACTACGAGGAGGTCACCGAGGCGCTCTCGAAGCAGCTCCAGGAGATCGGCAAGCGGATGTACGAACAGCAGGCCCAACAGCAGGCCGCCGGCGGTGGCGGCATGGGCGGCGCCGGGCCCGGTGGTGCCGGTCCGGGCGCAGGAGCAGGTCCCGGTGGTGCCGGTCCGGGTGCTGCTGACGACGACGGCGAGGACTTCGTCGACGCCGACTTCGAGGACGTGGACGAGGACGACGAGGAGTAGGGAGACTCGACCGCAGGGAGAGTCTCCGATATCCGAGCGGTGAGCGGAGCGAGTCG
>JBEPXB010000530.1:0-2844 GCA_041642135.1 Halobacteriales archaeon
ACTCGATCGTCGGCGAGAACACGCTGCTCACCCCGCGGATCCCCGTCTACGACCTCGTCGAGGAGACGGTGCTCTACGGCGAACTCCCGCCCGAGCGCCGGGCGTTCATCCGCTACGTCGAGTCGAGCGTCGGCGAGCACGACCTGTTCGAGGGCGGCGCGTACAAGCCGGCCGTCGTCGCGACCCACGTCGAGGCGGACACTCTCGAAGCGACACGGCGGGAGGACGCACTCCGGGAGTGAGGCGGCCATGAACCACGAAAGTCGACACCTCGAACGTGCTCGCTCCGCGATGGGGACAGTCGGATCAGCCGCCACCGAGAGGTGTGCCCCTTGACCGCCGACAACCCCGCGGTCCGTCGACTCGCGGACTGGCGCGCGGAGGGACTGCGCGATCTCGCCGACGAGTACGGCACGCCACTCTACGTCTACGATCTGGAGCGTGTCCGCGAGAACGCCGCCCGTCTCAGAGGAGCGTTCCCGGATGCCGACATCGCCTACGCGGTGAAGGCGAACACCACGAGGGCGGTGCTGGAAACGCTGGAGGCGACGGGCGTCGACGCCGAGTGTGCGGCCGCCGGCGAAGTGAAGCGCGCGCTCGACGCCGGCTTTCCGGCCTCGCGGGTGCGCTACACCGCGGTCAACCCGCCGGCCTGCGACCTCGACTACGTCTGCTCGCTCGATGCAGTGGGTGAGATCACGATCACGGTCGGCGCCGAGGACACGCTCGATCGGGTTGCGGCCCGCGGGTTCGACGGCCCGCTGTGTATCAGAGTGAACCCGGGTATCGGCGCGGGCCACCACGCGAAGGTCTCGACGGGCGCGGAACCGAAGTTCGGCGTCCCCTACGACCGCGCAGCCGATGTCGCCCACGACGCCGCGGAGCGAGGGTTCGACGTCGTCGGCGTCCACGCCCACGCCGGGTCGGGCATCTCCGGCGAGGACCTCTCGGCCCACCGCGAACTCGTCCGGCGGATGGGCGACGTCGCCCGCGACCTCGCGGACCTCGATCTGTCGTTCGTCGCGGTCGGCGGCGGGTTCGGCGTCCCCTATCGGGAGGACGAGGCGCCGCTCGACCTCGACGCGGTGGCCGAGGCGACCCGGGAGGCACTCGGGGACGTCGAGGCGCGACTGGCCATCGAACCCGGGCGGTTCTTCGTGGCCGACGCGGGCGTGCTCCTGACGACCGTGAACACGGTCAAGGAGACGCCCGAGACGACAGTGGTGGGTATCGACGCCGGAATGACGACGCTGATCCGGCCCGCCATGTACGACGCGTACCACGCGGTGCGGAGCCTCGAACCGGACCAGCCGCCGCGGGATCCGGTCTCGTGCGAGATCTCGGGGCCGGTCTGCGAGACGGCGGACGTGCTCGGGCGCGACCGGACGCTCCCGGGCCCCACCCGGGGGGACCTCCTCGTGGTGGGGAACGCGGGGGCCTACGGCTACGAGATGAGCAGCCAGTACAACTCCCGGCCGCGGCCGTCGGTCGTGGCGCTCGACGGCGGCGACGCGTGGGTAGCGGTCCGGCGGGAGACGCTGTCGGACCTGACCCGCCTGGAAGCCGTCGATCGGGGCGGTGACGCCGGTCGACGCGGGAACGAAGGGGCCGACACGGACGCCCGAGCGGACCGTGGGTGTCAAGTAGGTGAGGCGGCTGGAACGGACATGACCGGCGACACCGGCAGTGCCGACGGACGGGACGAGCGATGGTAGACGTACACAAGTATCACGGGACGGGGAACGACTTCGTGGTCGTCGACGCGGCCGAGGAGGTGCCCGACCGCCGGGGGTTCGCGGCCGACCTGTGCGACCGGACGGGCGGGATCGAGCCCCCAGAAGGGGTGACCGGAACGACGGGCGCCGACGGCGTGCTGTTCCTCTCGCTGGAGGACGCGTACAGTCCCCCGCGGGTCGTCATGACGCTCGTCCAGCCGGACGGGAGCGTCGCGGCGATGTGCGGCAACGGCGCCCGGGTCGCCGCCCGGTGGGTGGCCGACCGGACCGGGAGCGACGAGGTGATGATCGACACGCCGGCCGGGACGCGCCGCGCGGTGCTCGACCGCGAGACCGGCGAGGTGACCGTCGAGATGGGCCGACCGACGTTCGACCCGCCGAGCGTTCCGGTCGAATCGGCGGAGCCGTTCGTCGAGCGCGAGGTCGAGGGCGTGGTCGTGACGGCGGTGAACACGGGGGTCCCGCACGCCGTCGCGTTCGTCGAGGACGTGAACGCGGTGGATCTCGAGGCGATCGCGCCACCCGTCCGCCACGCCGAAGTCTTCCCCGAGGGAGCGAACGTGACGTTCGCCACAGAACGGGCCGACGGCGGCTACGCCCAGCGGACGTTCGAACGCGGCGTCGAGAGCGAGACCCGCTCGTGTGGAACGGGCGCGGTGGCGGTCGCCGCCGTCGCGAACCGGCTCGGCCGCGTCGAGACCGGGGAGCCCGTCGCAGTCTCGCCGCCCGGCGGCGACCTGGAGGTCACGGTCACCGACTCGGGGTCGACGCTCCGCGGTCCCGTCGTCTCCGAGTTCGAGCGGTCGGTCCCCACGGCCGCGCCGCGACGGCTCGAGGACCGGGTGGCGGGAGCGGGGGACGACGACTGACCATGTCGGCGTTCGACACCGCCGGTTTCCACGAGCGGGCGGTCCGGACCGCCTCGCACGAGGACGTGACCGAGATGCGTGCTCTCCTCGTCGAGACGCTCGAGGACCACGGCACGGATCCCCGCGTCGACGACGCCGGGAACGTCCTCGCCTCGCGCGGGAGCGGCGACGGCCCACACCTCGGCCTGAACACCCACATCGACACTGTCCCGCCACACGTCGAGTATGCGAGGGACGGC
>JBEPXB010000531.1:0-2837 GCA_041642135.1 Halobacteriales archaeon
ACCCGCGAGCGACAGCGAGACGTTCATCTACCCATCCCCACCTTCGGATCCGGCCCGATCCGTGACGGTCGGAGTATCACGGCTGTCCCCGTCACCCTCCACCCGGTCCCGCGGGACGGCCCCCGACCGACGAAACAACTATATTCAACTATGAGCGTTATTACCACACGAGTTTTCATCCGAGGAGGAGGGTAGTACTCCCGGTCGTACTCGTCCTGTTCCTGCTCGGTGGCGGGGTCGTGGGCGATCAGGCGGCAGAACCCGTTTGGCCCGACGGTCTCTTCGCGGAGCTGGAGGGCTGGAGCAGCACGTACAACGCACGGGCCGACGACGTCGGGTTCCGCGGGAAATCCATCGTCAGCGGCGAGCGCGTGAACTCACACGTTCGAGCCGCGGATGGGTCCGAGGCAGTCTACTCGTTCGGCACCGACGCGGACGCCAGGGTCGTCGACCTCCGACGGGGCGAGCGGGGCGACGCGACGCTCCGCCTGGCGACCGGGCGGGCCGTCATCGACCGCATCGTGGCCGCCCAGAACCCCGTCAGGGCACTGGAGAGCGCGTTACTGTCCGGCCGGATCGGCGTGAAGAAGGTGTTCGACGTCCTCGGGATGACGCTCGCCGTCGGGCCCGTGGAGGCGGCGGTCGGCACCGTCGCCGTCGTGGCGGGCGCCGTCGCCGTGACGAAGATCGGGGCCGGCGGGCTCTCCACGAAGTTCCTGGGGCTGGTCGAGCGGCTGAAAGTACTCGTGGGCGAGACAATCGTATCGCTCAAGCTACTGTTCAAGGGGCTGGAGATGGTGGGCATCGACCTGAGAGAGAAGCTCCGTGAATCCCTCTGGGAGCGGCTGAAGGCACGGTTCCGCCGAAAGGGAGGAGAGTCGGTTCCGGAGCCGACTCCGGATGACGATCGCTCGGTCGACACGGACGGAGTACGGGAGACGACCCCCCGCTAGCTACGGTACGGACGGCTCGAACGCTCGGCGCACCGGACGAGGGGGAGTCATGTCACGAAAGGAGGTTCGACGGGTTCACCGGGCCGCCGGTCGACCGAGGAAGCCGACCCGCCCGGAGCCACCGGATCGGGGGCGTCGGCGAACCCATAGTAGCGTTCGGACGTCTTTACTCACGGACGGGGGGACGTCCCCGTCCGGAGTGCGCCATCGGTTCCGAACGCTACTATACTTGTGCGGACCGACCGAACACCCGGCCATGCCAGATATCCCCACGGAGTTCCGGGACCTCTTCGAGAAGAAGACGTTCGCGCACGTCGCGACGCTGATGTCCGACGGGTTCCCGCACGTGACGCCGGTCTGGATCGACTACGACGCCGACGAGAACCGGGTGCTCGTCAACACCGCGAAGGGCCGACAGAAACACGTGAACGTCCAGAACGACCCGCGGGTGGGCGTGAGCATGGTCGATCCGGACGACCCGTACCGGGCGCTGTCGGTCGTCGGCGAGGTGGACGAACTCACGGAGGAGGGCGCGGCCGAGCACATCGACTCGCTAGAGTACCGCTACCGCGGCAACGAGGAGTACCTGCACGACCGGACGAACCGGGTCGTGCTGAAGGTCCGCCCGGACAGGGTCATCGCCCGACCCGACTGAGACGACTCCGGGGACGCACAGTCCCGGATAGGCACCCCGTCGACGCGCCTCGAGGGACTTCCGACCTCGCCGTTCCGATCAGTCCGTCCGCTTCGCCTTCAGTTCCGGGAAGTAGCGCCCGTGGAAGTCGAACGGAACAGGATGGGGAAGCGTCGCCCGGGCGCGCTCCTCGAGGGTCCGCCCGTCGAGGACGAACAGCCGCGACCGCTCGGATCCGTCGTCGGCGTCGAGCCCCACGGCCAGAACGACGCCGTCGTCCTCGCGTGCCCCGTCGGGGTCGGGGACGAAGACCGGCTCGCCGAAGTAGTCCGCGCCGTCGGCGAACTCGGTCGTTTCGCCCGTCCGCGTGTCGTGTTTCATCACGCCGTAGGCCCACTCGGTCACGGGCTGGTCCATCCGCATCGCGTAGACGTAGCGGTGCTCGCGACACCACCGGGCGGGCGAGGCAGTCGGCAGGCCCGTCCCGTCCTCGAAGAGCATCCGCCGCTCGACCGTCGCCTCGTCCGGGCGGTAGCGCCCCGTTTCGGCCACTCCGCCGAGGTCGACGGTGAACCGTTCGAGCCGGCCGGCGATGGCGTCGAGTTCGCCCGCGCGGAGCGAGTCGAGGTAGAGCGAGTCGATCGACGCCGCGTCCGGGACCGTCTCGAGGTCGAAGACGACCTCGCGCCCGCCGTCGCGCTCGAAGGCGTTGACGTGGTGGAAGCCGAAGAACGGGTCCGTCACGGGCTCGGCCACCACCTCGCCGGTGGTCCGGTCGAGGACGACGATACGGGTGCCGCGCTCGGGCTGCCACTCGAACTGCTCGATGAACGGGGGCTGGCGACCGGGGCGGAGGAATCGAAGCGGATCGAGCCGGAGCGGGAACTCGGTGAGGAGGACGTACCGTGGGGTGAGCGCGAAGCTGTGCATGTACGCGGGCTCGTCCGTCTCGACGCTCCCGATGTGGCGACGCTCGTTCGGTGCCGTCATCGCGTGGACGTGGTACTCGCTCGTTCGGCCGAACTCGGTCTCGACGTTCACGAGCACGCCCGTCGCGGGGTCGCGTTTCACGTGGGCACACGCCAGCTGACCCGTCGGTGCGTCCCCGTCGTACCGGACGTGTCCCCGCGTGTCGAGCGTGTTCGGGTCGAGCGCGACCCACCGCGGGGACTCCGTGAGCGCGAGGTAGTCCTCGCCCACGCGCTCGACGACGATGTTCGTGTTGTCGTAGGGGTCGGCGAGGAAGGCGG
>JBEPXB010000532.1:0-2837 GCA_041642135.1 Halobacteriales archaeon
CGACCTCCTCGGCGTCCTTGTTCAGCTTCGCGGCGAGCGAGTCACGAACCGACAGCCGCGAGGGGCTCGCCTCGTCGTGGACGACCTCGAACCGGACGTCCCGACGGTGCAGCATCGGGTTCTCCTCCTCGGAGACGACTTCGATGTCCATGTTACCCGTACGTGGCCCGGAGACCTGTAAAAGGATTTCGAGTCACGAGGAGACGTGAGCCGCTCTCCTCGCCGGGACCGGGTCGCACGTTCCCGACGGCGGTCCGGGGTGTCGAGCCGTTCGCGCGCCGACGCTCATACGGTCGTGCGTACCGATGTGCCGGCGATCACCCGGACGGGGTCGGTTAGCGCCGGTCGAAGACGACGCACGACCGTATCAGACGCCGAGTTCGTCCGCGAGCCCGTGGAACGAGTCGACCTCGAGGTGGGGTTCGGGACCGTAGGGGGTCCACGGGCCGCCGTCGCGGTTCACCCAGACCCCCTGCATCCCCGCGTGGACCGCGCCGTGGACGTCGAACCACCCGGCGGTGGTGTGGGCGACCTCGTCGATGGGCGTGCCCGTCCGGGCGGCGGCGTGGCGGTAGATCTCCGCGTCGGGCTTGTACGTCTCCACCTCGTCGGCGCTGATGGTGTCGGTGAGCACGTCACCGATCCCGGCGGTCTCGACCATCGTCTCCAGCATCTCCGGGTTCCCGTTCGAGACGACGTAGACGTCGTACTCCTCCGCGAGCCGCTCCATCCCGCTCCGGACGTCCTCGAACGTCTCTAGGTCGTGGTAGATCGCCGTGATCTCGTCCCGGGTCGCCTCGTCGACGTTAGCGCCGAACGCCTCCAGCGCGTAGGTCGCCGCGTGCCGGTTCAACTCGTAGAACGGCTCGTAGTCGCCGATGTGGTTCGCCACCATCGTGTAAAATAGCGAGTGGGCCCGCCAGAGGCTCGCCGCCGCCCTCGGGTCGTCGACGTACCCCTCGAGGGCGTCCTCGGCGGAGGCGACGTCGACGACGGTGCTGTAGGAGTCGAACGTGACGGTCGTGACGCGGTCCGGGTCGAACGAGGCCATGTCCGGCCACCGCGGGCGCGGGCCAAGAGTGTACCGGGGACGGGTACGGCCCGGAACCCACCGCCGGGTGCTCGTTCGGTGGCGGTCAGTACACCGTGCCTCGATGGACGCGTCCCGTCCCGGAGCGTCTATCGCGACCGGGGCCCTCATACGGGCGGTTGTGGTCCTTTACGGGTGATCACCGATCCGGGGCGGGTGACGGTAAACCGTTACAACCGTCGGTATCAACCGCCGACCCGCGCGTAGACGGCCGTCGCGATCTTCATCGCCAGCACGGGGAGGCTGACCGCGAAGGCGAACGCCGCGGTCCACCCGAGCACGAGCCCCACTATGCCGCCGTTCGAGACGGCGACCGCGAGGACGTACGCGGCCGCGCCGACCACGACCGCCGCGAGGGCGAGGAGGACGCCCGCGACGAGGACGTCCCGTCCGAGGCCGGCCAGCCGTCGACGGAGGACGTGGCGGCGCTCCGCGAGCGCGACGAGCACACCACGGAGGCGCGAGAAGACGCCCCCGGCGACGCTCATCGGGTCCCGCCCGCCCCGGCGCCGTCGGCGATCGTCGAGGATCCGGCCGTCGACTCGTCGCCCTCGTCGGGGGCTCCGTCCGCCCCGTCCCCGACGGGCCGTCGCTCCGTCGAGACGACCGCGAGGTCGCCGTCGAGCGTCGCGACCAGCGCCTCGCCGTCGAGTCCGATCCGCACCCGGAGACGCCAGGGGTCCTCGCTCGCCACCTCGGTGTGCTCGTCGGTGACACACCAGTCGAGCGTCCAGAACGGCACGTCGTTCAGATCGACACCGTGGTCGCGGTAGAACGACACGACCTCGGCGTCGTCGAGCAGCGCGAGCCCGGTCGAGGAACTCGTCGTGAGGTGACACCGCTCGCACTCGTAGTCGACGCGGATCTCGAGGCCCATCGCGTCCTCCTCGGTCGCGTACCGGACGCTGGTCTCCATCCGGCCGTTGCACTCCGGGCAGACCCCGTCCTTCGAGAGACAGGAGAGGTGCCGGGCGCGCTGGTTGAACGCGTCGAGCGCCTCCTCGCGGGTGCGGTCCTCCAGTCCGCCGGGCGGGAACGGGTAGCCGCCGTGGGGACGGCCGCACTCCGAGCACTCGATGTGGAAGTGCTCGTCCTCGTAGCGGGCCCGGAGGCCGTGCCCGCAGTCGACGCAGGTCCCCTCGACCGGAAACGGCTCGAGTTCGGGGCTCTGGTTCAGCGTTCCCGCCAGCACCGACCGGATGACCGCCCGGCCGGCCTGTCGGAACTCGTACCCCTCCCCGGTTTTCCGGACGAACTGCCCCACCAGCTTGTCGAGGTGGTAGTTGAACTGCGCGGAGTCGCGCATCCCGACCCGTCGGCGCAGGTCCGAGAACGCCGCCGGCCGCTCGGCCGTCCAGAGCGCCTCGAGGATCTCCAGGCGCGTCTCGTTGCCGACGACCGCGAACGCCTCCGCCGGGGAGAGACACTCCTCGCACTCGAGGATGCTCTCGCCCTCGGCGGCCTCGCGTGACTCGCTCATGCTGGAACGGTACCGGCTGGATCGGCTAAAACCTTGGCTGAAACGTGCTTTTGAGCCACTCTCCAGTTCGAGCCACAGTCACCGATCGCTCGCCACAGACCGGGGAGGGACGACTCCTCGATAGTACCGGGAGGTGCCAGCATCCGCGCGAACGAGCGAAGCGAGTGAGCGCGGTTCACCGCCCCGAGGCCCGCAGGGCCGAGGGGCGGCCTTTTTCACCCATGTTTTTGCAAGCGGGGGTGCCCGCAGCGAGCGTAGCGAGCGAGG
>JBEPXB010000533.1:0-2836 GCA_041642135.1 Halobacteriales archaeon
GTAGTCCTCGCCGCTCATCTCAGTCGTCCGCTTCCATCTCCGTCTTGGCGACCTCCGCGCCGGCGAACTCGAGCACCTCCTTTGCGCCCTGGTTACTGTAGCCCTGCTCGACGAGCGCCCGGATCCACGAGTTGCGCTCGTCGTCGTCCATCTCGCCGCTCGAGACCAGCGCGGAGAAGTTGATGTTGTGCTTCTTGTCCTCCCAGAGCTTCCGTTCGAGCGCGCGGCGCAGGCGGTCGTTGTCCTGCGGGTTGAAGCTCGTCCCCTCCCGGGCGCGACGGGACACCCAGTTCGAGACCTCCTGGCGGAAGTCCTCCTTGCGGTCCTCGGGGATGTCCAGTTTCTCCTCGACGTCCCGCAGGAACTTCTCGTCGGGGTCCTGCTCGCGGCCCGTGATGTCGTCCTCGACGGTGTCGTCGTCGATGTACGCCATCACGTGGTCCATGTACTTCTCGCCCTGGCGCTGGATCTCGTCGAGGTCGTAGGCGAGCGCGTGCCGGACGTCCTCGATGGCGCGGTCCTTGTACTCCTCGCGGACGAGTTCCAGGTAGCGGTAGTACGTCTCGAAGTTCTCCTGGGGGATCGAGCCGTGGTTCTCGAGGTTCTCCTCCAGGTGGTTGAACGTCGTCAGCGGCGAGAGGAAGTCACGGCCGCGGTGCATCGAGTCCATGATCGCCTCGGCGATCTCGTCGCCGATGAACCGCGGACTCACACCGTCCATCCCCTCGCCGAGGTCGGCGACCTCGCTGGCCTCCTCGCGGAGCTTCTTCACGTCGATGTCGTCGGCCTCGTCGATCTCGCCGTTGTACGCTTTCGCCTTCTGGACGACGCTCACCTGCCCGCCGTCGGGCTCCTGGATCCGGGTCAGGACGCCGAACAGCCCCGCCATCTGGAGCGTGTGGGGCTCGACGTGGATGTCCGGGACGTCCGCGTTCCGGAGCATCTTCTCGTAGATCATCGCCTCCTCCTCGTACTGGAGGACGTACGGGAAGTCGATCCGCTTGGTCCGGTCGTTGAACGCCTCCATCTTCTCGTCGCCCTTCTTGTCCCGGTACTCGGGCATGTTCGTCCGGCCGACGATCACCTGGTCGATGTCGATCCGGGGATTGTTCTTCGGCTTGATCGTCTGCTCCTGGGTCGCGTGCAGGAAGTCGTAGAGGAACTCCCGCTGGAGTTTGAGCAGTTCTTCACCGGAGAAGATCCCCCGGTTGGCGTTACAGAACGCCCCCGAGTAGTCGAACGCCCGGGGGTCGCTCTCGCCGTAGACGGCGATCTTCGAGTAGTTGACGTCTCCAGTCAACTCCGTTTCGTCCTGGTTCTTCTTGTCCTTGGGCTCGAACGTCTCGATGCACTGGCGCTTGTTCTCGTCGGCCACCAACCGGATCACCTCGACGTGGTTCTCGAGCACCTCCTGGAGGTCGTCGTCGTAGTGCTCGAGCAGGCGGTCCATGTAGAACTCGCTGGCGGGGTCGAGCGACTGCTCGTTGCGGATGGTGTAGGGTGCGTCGAGCCGCTCGTTCAGGCCCGCGATCACCTTGTCGCGCTGTTCCTGGGGGAGTAACACGAGCGGGTCCTGGTCCATCGGCGACCGGACGACGTCGTCGGCGGGGTCCTGGTCGCGGACCACGTCACAGAGGTTCGTCCAACGGAACGTGTACATCCGGCCCGCCTCCCGCAGCGAGTAGTCCTCGAAGTACGTGCGGACCTGGCGGTCGAACTCGGACTTGCCGGACCCCACGGGACCGAGCAGGAGCTTGATCCGCTTCTCCGGGCCGAGTCCCCTCGCGCCCGACTTCACCTTGTTGACGAACTCGTGGATGGACTCGTGGATGTTCCGGCCGTAGAACGTGTTCTCGCCGTCGTTCAACGGGTCCTCGCTCGCGAGCTGGTACTCCACGACCCCGAGGTCCTCGTCGTACTCGGTCCCGTAGTAGTCGAACATGTCGGCAACGCGCTGGTGGGCGTTGCGGGCGATTCGGGGGTCCTCGTACAGCTCGTCGAGATACCAGTCGAACGACCGGGTCTCCCGGAGGTCCGAGGGGATCGAGTTTCGGTACTCCTGGCTCAGGTCTTCGAGCGTCTCCATGTCACTCATGCTTTACATCGCGCCGGGGGCGCTGGTTCGCCGACCGCGGGGTCGGCTGAAGTCTCGGGGGGACCACGGGACGGCGCTCCTCACCCGTCGCTCTCCGGCGGTCGGCCGGCGAACGTCCGGGTCGGGTCGTCTTCCCTGTCATGTCTCACCGTACCACCCTCCGCGCCCGCGACCGGGACTCCGGACGGGATGTCTCGGCAGGGGAGCGGGGACGGGCGGAGCACGGTGGCAGCCCACCGATACTATATTACATATGAGAACCTACCATATATAAATCTTCGGCTCATGGCCACATTTCGAGCCGCAACGGCCCCCGTCGGATCGGTCCAAAACCGACGGGAGGCGACGAGATGTGCCGATCTGTCCCGCAGTGGCACCGAATACGGTTTAAATACCCCCCTCCGAACGCGACCGCCGGACTGATAGCCGGGGACGCCGTAGGGCGCTCATGCTCGGCGAGGCGGACCGCGAGTCGCTGGCCGACGGCTGGCGGGTCTGGAGCGACGGCGAGGACAGACTGGTCCTCGCCTACCGGCCGGACGTCTTCGACGGCGCGGGGTTCGACGCGGCCTGCCTCCCGACGCTGTACGTCACCCGGGGCCGGCGCTCGCGCCGCCCCGGCGGGACGCGAAACCTCCCGCCCGACGCCCCGTGGGTCGTGACGCTGTTCCTCGAGCCTGAGGTGTCGGCGCCGCCCCGCGAGTTCGACTCCCCCGACGCCGCCGTCGATGGGGCCCTCGA
>JBEPXB010000534.1:0-2834 GCA_041642135.1 Halobacteriales archaeon
ACTCGCCGCTCATGGCTCCCCTCCCCGCTCCTCCTCGCGGCTCCGGAAGACGGCCGCGCCCGTGACGCCCGCGACGACCACGATCGCGAGGCCGGCGACGGTCCACAGGATGGTCTCGTAGGGCGGACCCTGCGGTCCCGGCCCGAACGGGAGGTGGTACCACTCGCTGACGGCCTTCCGGCCCGAGCGCTCCATGTTCGACCCGTTCCACACCGCGATGGCGACGTCGACGTCGTGCTCCAGCGTGATGGAGGTCCGGTTCGGGGCGTCCGTACGGAGGTCGCGCGCGTAGACGAGCACCCAGCGGCCGTCCTCGCGGGCGGTCGTCACCTCCACGGAGCCGTTCCGGAACTCGGTCGTCGAGCCCGGACCGCCCGCGAGCAGCTCCTCGCTCCCCTCGCTCGCGCTCCAGTACCAGACGTTCACCGAGTTCCGGGTGCTCCCCATCGCGATGGGCGGGCGGGCGCTCGTGTTCACCGGGAACTGGACGGCGGCGGCGTCCGCGAACGCCCGCGGGTCGTCGGCGCTCCGGTCGACCGTCGGATCGGCCCACGAGAGCCTGACGTACAGCCGCTCGTCCGTCCGGGCGACCCGTACCGCCGCGCGCGGGACCGAGGTCGAGTCCGCCGCCGGCACCGAACTGGGGGCGCTCGACAGCGGGACCGTCACCGCCGGGATCCCTTCCCACTCCGGCGAGGTGGGCTCCGCCAGCTCCGCCCCCTCTCCGGGGTCGTGGTGGATCGGGATCTCGTTCGCGGGCCGGCCGGCGACCAGCGGCGCGGCGACGGCGCTCGCGAGGACCAGCAGCGCGAGCCCGACGAGCAGCGCCCGGGGCCAGTCCGGTGGCGGGCCCGGATCGGCCGGATCAGCCATCGTCGAACACCTCGAGCCGGTACTGCTTGGCCATGTTCTCGGTCGTCAGGAGGTCCATCAGGTCGCTCTGCCCGCCCCGGGCGACCCGTTCGCGCTCGCGCTCGATGGTGTCGAGCGCGTCGTGGATACCGTCACCGAACAGGTTCTCGAGGTACTCCCGTGGGATGCGATCTACGCCTACTGTCTCGCCGTCCTCGGAGTGCTGGGGCGGGGCGAACGGTGGGATGTAGTAGACGTTCGGCTCCGTGCGGTACTCGGGGTGGAGCCGCAGGGCCACCTGCCACTCGTTGACGAGCTTGTGGATGGGTCCCTCCTCGTCGTCGAGGAAGCCGACCATCCGGAGCTGTGGTGGACAGTCGGCGGCACACGACGGCGGGCGGACCTCCCCGTCCGGCCCGTCGCCCTCGATGCGCGGGTAGCAGAAGATGCATTTCTCGGAGGTCTTCGTCATCGCGTTGTAGTACACCTTCTTGTACGGACAGCCCTCGACGCAGTAGCGGTAGCCCCGACAGCGCTCCTGGTCGACGAGGACGATGCCGTCCTCCTGTCGCTTGTAGATCGCCTTGCGGGGACAGGCCTCGACACAGGAGGGGTGCGTGCAGTGGTTGCAGATCCGCGGGAGGTAGAAGTAGTAGGAGTTGGGGTACTCGCCGGCGCCCTCGTCCTCGTCCCAGTTCGGCCCCCATTCGGGGTCCTGGTCCATCGGTCGGAGCGGCTCGTCGCTCCCCTCGTACATGACCTGCTGGTGATTGAACTCCCACGCCCGACCGTAGTCCTCCTGTGAGGGGATCTCCCCCTCGTTCCGGTTGCCGTGGGCGGGGTCGTGGGCCTGCTCGCGGGAGTCGTAGCCGCCGCCGGACTCCTCCCAGTCCCGGGGGTAGCCCTTCCCGGGCTTGGTCTCGACGTTGTTCCAGTACATGTACTCCCGGCCGCCGCCCTCCGTCCAGTTGGTCTTGCAGGCGACCGTGCAGGTCTGACAGCCGATGCACTTGTTGAGGTCCATCACCATCGCCACCTGGTGGTCGACGCCGTCCGCGAGGTGGACGTGGTGGTCCTCGGACTCCCCGCTCTCGCCCTGGGTGCTCACGAGCCGTCACCTCCGTTCAGGTCGGCGCTACCGGAGCCCTCGACGCGCTCGACCTCGACCCGGACGTCGCTGTTCACCCCGGTGGGGCCCCAGTAGTTGGGGAAGAAGTGCAGGTGTTCGCCGGTGTCCTCGGGGTACTGGACGAGCTGTGTGGGTTTCATGTACATGGGTACGAGGCTGTTGAAGTTGTTCCGGCTCGGGTACTGGAACTTCTCCCAGGAGAAGAAGTGCCGGGCCGTCCCCGGCTCGCCGCTCGGATAGATCTTCGCCTGCACCTCCACCTCCGCGAGGTCGTTGTACACCCGAACGGTGTCGCCGTCCTCGATGCCGCGCTCGGCGGCGTCCTCGGGGTTGAGATAAACTACTGGTTCGCCCCGCTGGAGCCGGAGCATCTTCTCGTTGTCCCGCCAGGTCGAGTGGATGGCCCACCGGCCGTGGGGGGTGTTGTACCGCAGCGGGTAGGCGTCGGGGTCCTGCTCGTTCGTCGGGCGCTTGTGCGTCGGCAACTGCTCGTCGAGCTCGAGGAACCAGTCGTGGTCGATGTAGTACTGCTGGCGCCCGGTGAACGTCGGCCACGGCTCCTTGTCCTGGACGAACCGCTTCCACGGCGTGTACGCCTCGCCCTCCTCGATCGGCGAGGTCCAGTGATCGCCGGTCGCCAGGAACCGCCGGGGCTGCTCGTCGATGTCGTCGAACGTGATCTCGCCGCCGTCCTCCGGGTTAGTCTCCGTGGAGTGCTCCAGGATGAACTCGCAGGCGGCACGGTCCTCTGCGAGCGCGCCCGCCTCGCCCGTCTCCCAGTCGCGGACGAAGTCGTCGTGAATGGTTCGAAGATCGATCTCGCGGTCGAACTTCCGGTCGGGCACCGGGTCGA
>JBEPXB010000535.1:0-2833 GCA_041642135.1 Halobacteriales archaeon
GGGACTGGAAGAACGGACTCGAACGAAAGGGACGGACTCGACGGGTCGCCCCTACGCGCTCCGGCCGCTCTCGAGGAACGACAGCACCGCGTCCGCCCCCTGGAAGCCGTCGGCCAGCCGGTCGACGAGTTCGCCGTCCTCGAAGAGGAGGAGCGTCGGGACCGACGAGATCGAGTATCGCTCGGCGAGGTCGAGCGCGTAGCCGGCGTTCACCATCGCCACCGTCGCGTCGGTGGCCCGGGCGACGTTCCCGAGCACCGGCTCCATCGCCGCACACATCGAACAACCATTAGTATAGAACTCGACGAGGAGCAGCTCCGTCGACTCCCGGAGGTCGTCGAAGCCCTCGCCGTCGTCCAGTCGGAGGGGCTTCCGGTCGGTGTCGACGTCAGTGCTGGGGACCATACGCATCACTATGTGTTCCGGAACTAAAACACTACCCCGTCACGTGACACCCCCCGACGTCCGGCCGCCGTCGGTGGTCCCCGGTCCCCGCTCGGCGTCCCGTTCACTGGCCGATCAGCCCCTCGCCGATGTCGCCGTACTCGACGACGTCGCCGCCGTACTCGTCGGCGAACGCGGTCGCGTCGGCCTCGTCGGAGAACGGCACGAAGTCGGGGCCCATCGCGCCCCGTACCTCGCTCCCGACGACGTAGTAGAGGTCCTCGGCGGGTGCGAACGCGTCCGCGCCGACGTGCGAGGAGACGTACGACTCGCCACCCTCGCTCGTCACGCTGTAGTCGACGCTGCTGTAGTCGGTGACGTACTGCGCCGCTACGGACCACCCCCGGTTCTCGCGCTCGAGGCGGTAGGGGAACATGCACTGCTTGAGCGCGTCGAAGTACGCGGGGTTGTCGTGTCCCTCGGGCGCGTTGTCCCGGAAGAACACCTGTCCGACCGGCCCGGGGTGTTTCTGGATGATCATGCCGCAGTTGTCACACGCCTGGTCGGCGTCGAGCGCGATGGGGTCGGGCGCCGACCCGCCGCCGAAGGAGGACGAGGTACAGCCGGCGAGGGCGACGGCGGCCGTGCTCGCGCCGGCCACGAGGACCGTCCGGCGAGTGACGGCGTCGTGGTGGTCGGTAGCGTCGTGGTGGTCGGCGCAGTTCGCGTGAACGTGGGGGACCGGGGTGTGGTCGTTCTCGTCGTGCATGGGTATCACCGGGGTCAGCGTGGCATCGAGATGCGATACGGTATTGCTCTCTGTAGGCCGTACTGCCCACGACGACTTGAGTCGAGCGACCGTTCCCGGCGGGCGGGAACCACCGGAGTCCGGTTACCTCTTGAGGACCGAGGACCGGTTGTCAGTCGATGGACCCTCGTCCGGCCCTCGCCGTCCTGGTCGCCGTCCTCCTGCTCGGGAGCACCGCGTTCGCCGTGGACGTGGCCGGCGGCCGCCAGTACGAGCCGGTCGCGTTCGAGGACACCATCGAACTCGGTCTGACCGGCGCGGTGACGGTCCGGGCGGACGACGGGTCGTTCGTCGTCCCGAAGGCCGAGGCGTTCTACTCGGGCTACCGGTACGTCGTCGGCTACAACGGCGTCGAGACGCTCGTCGACCACCTGAACAGCGAGGGTCGCGAGGCGACGGTCGGCCGGCCGCTCGCCGTCTTCGTCACCGACTTCGCCGACAGCGAGGTGACGCTCTCCCCGGAGGGATACCTCACGCTCCCCGACTCGCCCGGGGCGCACACCGGATGGGTCCCGGCGAGCGACGCCGTCTACGTCGTCGGGAGCGCGGCGCGGACCCCCGCCGGGCCGGTCGTGGTCCCGTTCTCCGACGAGGCGGCCGCCGAGTCGTTCGTCGAGGCGTACGGCGGCGAGGTCCGGTCGTGGAGCGAGATCAGAGAGACGTCGTTCGGGACGGGTGCGGCGACTCGCGAGCGGATGCGGGAGGCCGTCGCCGAGCGCCGCGCGTGGGCCGACCGGCAGGTCGCGGCGACCCGTCCGCTCCTCGACCGGCCCGTCTCGGTCGTCGTCGGCGAGGACGCTCCAACCGTGGCGGCGGCCGTCGAGCGCGCGCCGCCGAACACCACCGTCCGGGTCCCGGCGGGGACGTACGACGTCCCGAACCTCACCGTCCGGAAACCCCTGACCCTCCGCGGCGAGGGCAACGCCACTCACCTCCGGGGTGACGGGAACGGGAGCGTGGTCCGGGTACGAGCCCCGGACGTGGCCGTCGTCGACCTGCGGGTCACGGGGGTCGGCAACCGGACCTCGCCGGACGTCCGTCCCGGGAACGATACGGACTGGGACTACGCCGTCCAGATGGGCTACGGGTTCGGCGACGCCGCCGTCGACGTCGTCGGCGTGAACGGCACGCTCGTCCGTGGGGTGTGGACGCGGACGCCCGCGAACGGGGTCCTGCTCCGTGACACGAACGGGTCGGTCGTCGAGGGCGTGACCGTCGTCGGCCCGGTGGAGTGGATGGACGGCTTCATGGGTGTGATGTCGATGCGCGCCAGGCCGGTCGTCCAGGATTCGACGTTCCTCGAGGGGCGGGACGGCGTCTACACCCACCTCTCGGACGGCATCGTCGTCCGGAACAACCGGATGCGTGGCAACCGCTTCGGCGTCCACCTGATGTACACCTCCGACGCGCTGCTTTCGAACAACACCGCCCGGGACACCGGCGTCGGCCTCATCGTGATGACCCGGCCCGAAGGGAACGCCCTCGTCGACAACGACGTGCGGTCGAGTAACGCGGGGATCAACGTCGCCGGCGGCCGGTCCTACGTCGCGGGGAACGTCCTCGTCGGGAACGGTTACGGGCTCCAGACCCCCTCCCGGCGGACGCTCTACGAGCGGAACGTCCTCGCGTCCAACGGCGTCG
>JBEPXB010000536.1:0-2827 GCA_041642135.1 Halobacteriales archaeon
CGCAGTACGACTACCGTCCGGACCGGGTCGCGCCCGACGCTGGAGCCCGACCGTGATCTCGTCCACCTCTACAACGGGGAGTCCACGCGACGGACCGTGACGGTCGTCCTCCGCCGGTCGGGCGGTTCGTCGAGCGTCGAGCGGCGGACGATCCCTCCGGGCGGGGCCGTCCGTCTCGAACTCCCGGTCGTCGATGCCCCCCTGACCGTGGGCTGTCACAGCGACGACGGTCGGTCCGGGATCCGGACTTACGAACCCGGGCGGTCGGGAGCGGTCGTGTTCTCCTTCGAGGGGGGGTCGATACTGCTCGACGCGGACTGATAGGGTCGGTTGTAACGATTTACCGGTGGTCGCAGACACCGTCCGGAGGACGGACCGGGTCCCATCGTGACGGAGGGCCCGGATCGCGATGGCCTTTTAAATCCCGACGACGGCGTAGCGGACACGGACGACATGATCACACGACGGCGATACCTCCGTGCGGTCGGTGCCGGGACCGCGGCCCTCCTCGGCGGGTGCGTGACCTCGGCGGACGAGGAGTTCGACCCGCTCGCCTCGACGTCGCTCGACGAGTCAGCGAGCACCCAGTTCAGACGGGGGCTCCGAAACCGCGGCTACGTCGACGCGGCGATCCCCGACGCGGTCGAGGTCGACTGGACGATGCCCATAAATCGCGGCGAGCACACCGCCGCCAAGTCGACGCCGGTCGCGGTCGGCGGCGACGACAGCAGCGACATCGTCGTCGCCGGGGACACCGGGACCGTCCGACGGGTGAGCGCCGAGGGGGAGGTCCTGTGGAGTACCGAGGTCGAACCGACGACCCGCGGCATCCACGGGACGCCCGCGGTCGCCAACGGGACGGTCTACGTCGGCGCGTACGACGGCGCGATGTACGCCTTCGACGTCGAGACGGGCGAGCGCCGCTGGCGGACGGGGATCGGCGACGCCATCGGGTCGAGCCCCGTCTACTTCAACGGGATCGTCTATATCGCCGTCGAGTACGCGGACCCGAGCGGGAGCGTCGCCGCCCTCGACGCGGAGACCGGGGACGTCCGCTGGATCGACCATCGGCCCACCGACCACCCCCACTCGACGGTCGCCGTCGACCGCGAAGCGGACCGACTGGTCGTCGGCTCGAACGACGGCGTCTGCTACGCCTGGACGTTCCCCGGGCTCGAACGCGCGTGGACGTTCGAGACCGACGGCGCGATCAAGGGGCCCGTCGCCACGCACGACGGGCTCGCGGTGTTCGGCTCCTGGGACAGCCACGTCTACGGTGTCGACCTCGAGGACGGGACCGAGGTCTGGTCGTTCGCGGCCGCCGAGGACGTCATGTCCGGGCCGGCGATTGCCCACGACGGCACGGTCTACATAGGGAGCCACGACGCGCGGCTCTACGCGCTCGACGGTTCGACGGGAGAGGAGCGGTGGCGGTTTCAAGCCGGCGGCTGGGTCATCGGCTCGGTGACGGCGACCCGCGAGCACGTCCTCGCGGGAGCCTACGACGCCCGGATGTACGCGCTGGACGCGGCGACCGGCGAGGAGACCTGGTCGGTCGAGGGCCGCGGCCACGCCACGAGCGCGGTGCTCCTCGACGACGACGCGCTCTACTACGCCGAGCGCGCGACCGGGGAGGAGCCGGGACTGCTCTATCGGCTGGTCCCGGCCTGACTGGAGCTCCCGAGCGGGATCCGTTCGATTCGAGTCGGACGGGGCCGGAAGAGCTACCACTCCGAGACGTCCCTCAGGAAAGTTAATCTTTCCTCATGTTCTATAGGTCCCGAAAGGTTCCTCGGGCAATAGTGAATAAAATGGTATTACAGGACGCGGAGGGCCGGAGTAGCGTCGAGCTCGGTGACGGGCCGGAGATCCGGTCGCTTGCGATCTCTCCCGACGTGGCGTTCAAGATCATCGGGAACGAGACTCGTCTCGCCGTCCTCGACACGCTCTGGGGGCCGGGGAAGTCGGGAACGATGGGGTTCGCGGAGCTCAGGAAAGCCGTCGGGATGCGGGATAGCTCGCAGTTCAACTTCCACCTCAGGAAACTGGTCGACGGCGGGTTCGTCGAGAAGGTCGACGACACGTACAGCCTCCGTCAGGCGGGGGCGAGAGTGATCTGTACGCTACGGACCGGTTATCTCACCGATCACCCCGAACTCGAGCCGTTCGAGACGACCGGTCGGTGTTACGCCTGCGAGGCACCGCTCGAGGCGCGGTACGAGGACGAGATGTACTTCGTCGAGTGTTCCGGATGCGACAGACTCCACACTCGGGGGTGGTTCCCGCCGAACGTACTGACAGGACACACGCGCGAGGAGGCGCTACTCGTCGGCGAGAGAGCGATGAAGGCGTCCATCGCGCTCACGGTCGCGGGTATCTGTTCGGTCTGTAACGGCACGACTGTTCGTACCCTCTCTCGAGGGCTGTCCGACGTGCCCGTCCTGACCGAGTACGTCGACCCGGAACGCGACGGGGGGATCAGGGACTGGTACGTCTGTAGTCGCTGTAGCGCCTGGGTGACCCGCTCTCCCGGTGACGCCGTCGTCGACCACCCCGCGATCGTCGCGCTCTACAGGGATCACGGGGTCGACATTCGGACCTGCCCGCGCTGGGAACTGCCGTGGACCACCGATGCGTCGGTGACGGAAGTCGTCTCGGATGACCCGTTCCGGGTCCGACTGGTGGTCGAGTACGATGGCGAAGAACGGGTTCTGACCCTCGACGAGGCGTTCGACGTCGTCTCCGTCGAGTGAACGCGCGACCCGTCGCGTGGCGAGTACCGCATCTCACCGTACAGCGAGCGACCAGCCGGCCGAGCGTGACCGTC
>JBEPXB010000537.1:0-2822 GCA_041642135.1 Halobacteriales archaeon
CGAGGCGGCCGTCCTGCTCGCGATGGCCAACGTGATACTCGAGGAGGACCTGTACGACGAGTCGTTCCTGCGGAACTGGGTCAACTGGCGACAGTTCATGGACGAGGTCCACCCGGACCGCGAGCGCAGCTTCGAGACGTACCTCGACGTCCTCGGCGAGACCTACGCCGAGTTCACACCCGAGTTCGCCGCCGTGGAAAGCGGCGTCGACGCCGACACGATCGCGACGGTCGGTCGGAAGATAGGGACGGCGGGCTCGCGGTTCGCCAGCCACATCTGGCGGTCCGCGGCGTCGGGCAACGAGGGCGGCTGGCAGGTCTCGCGCACCCTGCACTTCCTCTCGGTCCTCACCGGGAGCGTCGGGACGGAGGGCGGCACCTCGCCCAACGCCTGGCACAAGTTCCATCCGGAGATGCCGAACGAGCCGCCGGCCCAGCGGCTCTGGGACGAGGTGCAGCTCCCACCCGAGTACCCGTTCGCCCACTACGAGATGAGCCAGCTCCTCCCGTACTTCCTGAAGGAGGGTCGCGGGAAGCTCTCGGTCTACTTCACCAGGGTGTTCAACCCCGTCTACACCTACCCCGACGGCTTCTCGTGGATCGAGGCGCTCTCCGACGAGGAGAAGGTCGAGTGTCACGTCGCGCTCACGCCGACGTGGAACGAGACGGCCTACTTCGCAGACTACGTCCTCCCGATGGGCCACTCCCCCGAGCGCCACGACATCCAGAGCCAGGAGACCCACGCCGGCACCTGGGTCACCTTCCGCCAGCCGGTGCTGCGCGAGTACGCCGAGCGCGAGGGCGAGGACGTAGCGCGGACCTACGAGGCCAACCCCGGCGAGGTCTGGGAGGAGGACGAGTTCTGGATGGACCTCTCCTGGCGGGTCGATCCGGACGGCGACCTCGGGATCCGCGAGTACTTCGAGAGTCCCTATCGTGAGGAGGAGGCGTCCGAGAACGAGTCCGAGTCCCCGTCGTCGGCCGGGAACGGCTCCTCGTCCCGGTCCGAGGACGGCGAGGGGGAGGACGGAGCCGACGACGCCCCACAGATGACGATCGACGAGTACTACCGCTACGTCTTCGAGCAGGAAGAGCGCCTCCGGGAGCTGGCCACCGAGGAGGACCTCTCGCCGCTGGGGTACATGAAGCGCCACGGTGCGTTCGAGGCCTCGACGAACGACTACCGGCTCCACGAGACGCCGCTCGACCCCGCGATACTCGAGGAGGACGGCGTGTTCGTCGACGAATACGACACCATCCACCGCGTGCTCGACGAGGGAGCGGCCGACGCCGTCGACGCCGAGCCGGTGGGGGTCGACGACGGAGAGGCCGAGTACCGCTACGAGACGGCGCCGCTCGGCGACCTGGAGGACCTCGAGACCGAGGTGGTGGGCGTGGTGGTCGACGGCGAACCCAGGCGCGGGTTCCCCTCCCCGTCGGGCCGGCAGCAGTTCTACTCGCGGACGCTCGCCGACTGGGGCTGGGACGACCCCGAGTACACGCTGCCGCACTACATCCGGTCGCACGTCCACCCGGAGAACCTCGACTACGAGGCCGGCGAGATGGTGCTCGTGCCGACGTTCCGGCTGCCGACGCAGATCCACTCGCGGTCCTCGAACTCGAAGTGGCTGGAGGAGATCTCCCACAACAACCCCGTGTGGGTCCACTCGAAGGACGCCGCCCGGCTGGGCGTCGAGACGGGCGATCTCTGCCGTGTGGAGACGGAGATCGGTTACTACGTCAACGAGGTCTGGGTGACCGAGTCGATCAAGCCGGGCGTCGTCGCCCAGTCCCACCACATGGGCCAGTGGAAGGTCGACCGCGACGGCGACGGGGAGGCCGACGGCGACTTCGACGAGGGGGGCGACCCCTACAGCAAGGTGACCGTCGGGCTCGTCGAGGAGGAGGGTCGGTGGGGGATGCGCCAGAAGAAGGGCCTGGGTCCGTTCGACTCGGCCGATCCCGACTCCCAGCGGGTGTGGTGGAACGACGGCGGCGTCGCCCAGAACCTCACCCACGCGCCCCACCCGGACCCGGTCTCGGGGATGCACTGCTGGCACCAGAAGGTCAGGGTCCGCCCGGCCCGCGAGGACGACTACTACGGCGACATCTACGTCGACACCGACCGGTCGTTCGAGATCTACCGGGAGTGGCTCGACCGGACGAGGCCCGCACCCGGCCCGGACGGCCTCCGCCGGCCGAAGTGGCTCAAGCGGCCGATCGCCCCGCCGACGGATCCGTGGGACGATGACGCCTGGTACGTCGACGGCCCCGTGGGCCGCCCGGAACGGTGGGATCCCGAAGCCCGGCGGCCGGTCAGGGAGGACGAATGACGGCCGGGGGGGACGACCCCCGGCGTGACGACTCCTTCCGGGACGATCCCCGACGCGAGGACTCCCGACGGGACGGATCGCGGCACGACGAGCCCGAGGGATCGTCCGCACGACTCGCTGCCGACGGCTCGGGGAACCTCGCCACGCTCGTCCGGGCGGCGATCCGCGACGCGGAGGTCGGACGCGATGAACTGTTCGCCGGGATCGTTGACATCGGGGGGATCACGGGCGTCGAGGTGCGCGACGGGACCGCCGAGGTGGTCGTCGGCCTGCCGGTCCCGGGCGAGGACGTCCGCGAGACGATCGAACGGGGGATCACCGACGCCGCATCGGGCGTCGAGGGGGTCGAACGCGTCTCGGTCGTGTGGCGTGCGGACCCGCTCGACGCCGGCGAGCGCGTGGAACTGGTGCCCGACGTGCGGAACGTGGTCGCGGTCGCCTCCGGGAAGGGCGGCGTGGGCAAGTCGACGGTGGCGGTGAACCTCGCCGT